>JBGZAX010000044.1:0-31042 GCA_041844335.1 Lachnospiraceae bacterium | reverse complement strand
CATATATAAAAGGTCTGAAGGTACTATCTTAACGGTAGTACCTTCAGATCATTTACGGTTAAATTGTCTTTTTGAATGAATTTATAACTTGACAAATCGCAAATTTAGTTATAAAATTAAAATCTATGGTTTATTATACAATCATAGATTTTTTTGTGCTTTAAAATGCAGTCTAAGGCAGACAACAAATTTAGTATCGGAGGTGAAGAAATGCCCACATTTAACCAATTAGTTAAAAACGGCAGAGAAAGCGTAACCAAGAAATCCAATTCACAGGCTTTATTAAAGGGCTTCAACTCACTTAGAAAAAAGGAGACCGATAAGGCATCTCCACAAAAAAGAGGTGTGTGTACGGCAGTAAAGACAGCCACACCGAGAAAGCCTAATTCAGCTCTAAGAAAGATAGCCAGAGTTCGTCTATCCAACGGAATAGAGGTAACAGGCTATATTCCGGGTGAGGGTCACAATTTACAGGAGCACAGTGTTGTTCTTATAAGAGGTGGCAGAGTAAAGGATTTACCTGGTACAAGATATCACATTATTCGTGGTACGCTTGATACGGCAGGTGTCGCTAACAGAAAGCAAGCGCGTTCTAAGTACGGCGCAAAGCGTCCAAAAGCCGCTGCGAAGTAAGTAGAACTATATTGAATTAACAAAAATATAAAAAAGATACCGGATTTTAGTGTCGAGCCGGATGTATACACATCGACTGCATGGGAATATACGACTTAAAATTACCGGAATGAACACAAGTATTCATTAGATTTGTGAGTACCTATGATTTAAATTCTTATTTAAGGAGGGAAGGAACGTGCCGCGTAAAGGACATACCCAAAAAAGAGATGTATTGGCAGATCCTATCTATGATAACAAGGTGGTAACCAAGCTTATCAACAACATTATGTATGACGGTAAGAAGGGTATAGCTGCCAATATTGTTTATAAAGCATTTGGTAGGGTCGAAGAAAAAGCAGGAAAGCCTGCGCTTGATGTATTTGAGGATGCCTTAAATAACATTATGCCTGTTCTTGAGGTAAAGGCAAGGAGAATAGGTGGTGCCACATATCAGGTACCTATTGAGGTAAGACCTGAGAGAAGACAGGCACTTGCGCTTCGTTGGCTTACAAATTTCTCAAGAAAGAGAAGTGAAAAGACCATGGAGGAAAAGCTTGCCGCAGAGATTTTAGATGCAGCAAATAATTCAGGTGCCGCTGTTAAGAGAAAAGAAGAGATGCATAAGATGGCGGAATCCAACAAGGCTTTTGCACATTATAGATTTTAATTGCAGTTTTTAATTTAAAACAGGATTTATTTAGGAGGAAAGATTTTTGGCTGAAAGAGAATACCCATTGGAAAGAACCAGAAACATCGGTATTATGGCACATATTGATGCAGGCAAAACCACACTTACAGAGCGTATTTTGTTTTATACCGGTGTAAACTACAAGCTGGGCGATACACATGAGGGTACAGCTACTATGGACTGGATGGAGCAGGAAAAAGAGCGTGGTATCACCATCACATCTGCCGCTACCACTTGTCACTGGACAGTTCAGGATAAAAAGGATGCTTTAGAGAACAGAATAAACATTATTGACACTCCGGGACACGTTGATTTTACCGTAGAGGTGGAACGTTCTTTGAGAGTTCTTGACGGTGCAGTAGGTGTATTTTGTGCTAAGGGTGGTGTGGAGCCGCAGTCTGAAAACGTTTGGAGACAGGCTGATACTTATAATGTACCCAGAATGGCGTATGTAAACAAGATGGACATACTTGGAGCAAACTTCCTGGCGGTTGTAGATCAGATAAAAAGTAAGCTCGGCAAGAATGCCATAATTACACAGCTTCCAATAGGAAAAGAAGAGAATTTTAAGGGTATTATAGACCTATTTAAAATGAGGGCGTATATATACCATGATGATAAGGGAATGGATGTTGATGAAACGGATATTCCTGATGATATGAAAGATGAGGCGGAGCTTTATCGTAGCGAGCTGGTTGAGAAAATCTGCGAGCTTGATGATGATTTAATGATGGAATATCTGGAGGGCAACGAGCCTTCTATGGAGGACCTGAAGAAAGCCTTAAGAAAGGGCACATGTGAGTGTGCGGCTATACCTGTCTGCTGCGGATCTGCGTACAAAAACAGAGGTATTCAAAAGCTTCTTGATGCAATAATAGAGTTTATGCCGTCCCCGGTGGATATTCCGCCGATTGACGGAACCGATATGGACGGAAACCCCATAGTTAAGAAGTCAAGTGATGAGGAGCCCTTCTCTGCTCTTGTATTTAAGATTATGGCTGACCCGTTTGTAGGAAAACTGGCTTTCTTCAGAGTTTATTCAGGAAGTATGAACACCGGTTCTTATGTATACAATTCATCAAAGGGCAAAAAAGAGCGTGTCGGCAGAATCCTTTTAATGCATGCGAATAAAAGACAGGAGCTTGACAAGGTTTATGCAGGCGATATTGCAGCCGCTGTAGGCTTTAAGCTTTCTACAACAGGCGATACCATCTGCGATGAAAGGAACCCTGTGATACTTGAATCAATGGAATTTCCGGAGCCTGTTATAGAGCTTGCGATAGAGCCTAAAACAAAGGCAGGTCAGGGAAAGCTTGGAGAGGCTTTGGCAAAGCTTGCTGAAGAGGATCCTACATTCAGAGCGCATACCGATGAGGATACCGGACAGACAATAATAGCCGGTATGGGTGAATTGCATTTGGAGATTATCGTAGACAGACTCTTAAGAGAATTCCATGTAGAGGCTAATGTCGGTGCTCCTCAGGTTTCATATAAAGAGGCTATCACAAAACCCGTTGATGTTGAAGGAAAGTATATCAAGCAGTCCGGAGGACGTGGTCAGTATGGACATTGTAAGGTGCGCTTTGAGCCGATGGATGTTAACGGTGAAGAGCTTTATAAGTTTGATTCGGAGGTTGTCGGAGGTGCTATTCCGAAAGAATACATTCCGGCTGTTGACGAAGGTATACAGGAGGCGACAAAGGCCGGTGTACTGGGAGGCTATCAGGTGGTAGGTCTGCATGCGGTATGCTACGATGGTTCTTATCACGAGGTCGATTCTTCAGAAATGGCATTCCATATAGCTGGTTCCATGGCATTTAAGGCAGCTATGGAAAAGGGTGCACCCGCATTGCTTGAGCCTATTATGAAGGTTGAAGTGACTATGCCTGAGGAATATATGGGAGATGTAATCGGTGATATTAACTCCAGACGTGGAAGAATTGAGGGAATGGACGATATCGGAGGCGGAAAGATTGTAAAAGGCTTCGTTCCCTTGTCTGAGATGTTCGGATATGCTACGGATCTTCGTTCAAAGACACAGGGTAGAGGAAACTATTCCATGTTCTTTGAAAAATATGAGCAGGTACCGAAAAATATTCAGGAAAAGGTACTTAATAAGAAATAAAAACACTTGCATTTAATTAGAAAATAAAATATAATAGATCCATTAAATGTATAATATATGACACAATTTAACAGATAAGTTGAAATTAAGGAGGATTAATTCAAATGGCAAAATCAAAGTTTGAAAGAACGAAACCCCACGTTAATATCGGTACAATCGGGCACGTTGACCACGGTAAGACTACATTAACAGCAGCTATCACAAAAACTCTTCATGAGAGATTGGGAACAGGTACAGCTTATGCATTCGATCAGATAGATAAGGCTCCTGAGGAAAGAGAGCGTGGTATCACAATAGCTACATCTCACGTTGAGTATGAGTCAGAGGCTCGTCACTATGCTCACGTTGACTGCCCGGGACACGCGGACTATGTAAAGAACATGATCACGGGTGCTGCACAGATGGACGGTGCTATTCTGGTTGTTGCGGCTACTGACGGTGTTATGGCTCAGACAAGAGAGCATATCCTGTTGGCAAGACAGGTAGGTGTTCCATATATCGTGGTATTTATGAACAAGTGCGACGCTGCTGATCCGGAGCTTTTAGAGCTTGTTGAAATGGAGATTAGAGATCTTCTGAACGAGTATGATTTCCCGGGTGATGATACACCGATTATTCAGGGATCTGCATTAAAGGCACTTGAGGATCCGAGCACGGAGTGGGGCGATAAGATATTAGAGCTTATAAAGCATGTGGACTCTTATGTAGCGGAGCCTGAAAGACCTATAGACAAGCCGTTCCTGATGCCTATAGAGGACGTATTTACTATTACCGGACGTGGTACCGTTGCTACAGGTAGAGTAGAAAGAGGTATTATCAAGGTTAATGAGGAAGTTGAAATCGTCGGAATAAGAGAAGAAAAGAAGAAGTCGGTAGTTACCGGAGTTGAGATGTTCAGAAAGCTTCTTGACGAGGGACGTGCAGGCGATAACATAGGAGCGCTTTTAAGAGGTGTTCAGAGAACCGAAATCGAAAGAGGACAGGTTCTTGCTAAGCCGGGTTCAGTAAACTGCCATACAAAGTTTACAGCTCAGGTTTACGTACTTACAAAGGATGAAGGTGGACGTCATACTCCATTTTTCGGAAACTACAGACCTCAGTTCTATTTCAGAACAACAGACGTTACCGGTGTGGTTACACTGCCTGAGGGAACAGAAATGTGTATGCCCGGAGATCACGTAGAGATGACAATAGAGCTTATCCATCCAATCGCTATGGAAGAGGGCTTGGGCTTTGCTATCCGTGAGGGCGGCAGAACAGTCGGTTCAGGTAAGGTTGCAAAGATTTTAGACTGATTCTTTATATTTTTGAACTGATATTATAAAATTGAAAGTCCTTTAGGAGTGCTCCTGAGGGACTTTTTTGCTATAAAAATTTTAGGAGGGATTATGAATATTAAAAGATTAATAGCTGTTGTACTCGGTCTTTCTTTGACCTTAAGTGTTGCCTGCACAAATAAGACTTCTGATACTTCAAAGACTGCCGGTAATACACAGACTGAACAGACAACTGAGATGAATGACAAAGAAAAAGTCGATTCTGCGGAGACCGACACAAATGCCGTAAATTCGGATGAAAATGCGGAAACCAAGGTAATAGTGGATAATACCGGAGCGGAGGTTGAGCTTCCTAATAAGATAGACAGGGTGGTAATATCCGCAATTTTCCCGTTGCCGTCAGTTTATTGTATGTATAAAGGCTCCACTGAGGGCTTGGTGGGAATGCATCCCGCATCTATGGCGGCGGCTAAGAATTCGTTCTTATCAAAGGCGTTTCCGGACGTGGAAAAGGTGGATACCTCATTCGTACAGAATAATAAAGTGAATGTGGAGCAATTATTATCGTTAAAGCCCGATGTTGTATTTTATTCAGCAGCTAATAAAGAGGAAAAGGACCTGTATGAAAATGCCGGAATAAAGGCGGTGGCATTTTCTCCAAGTCTTGCCAATTTTAATACCGTTGAAACATATGCTAAATGGATTGATTTATTGGAACAGATTTTCGGCGAAAACAGTAAGGCAGGTGAGCTTGTGGCTTATGGAAAGGATGTGGAAAACAGGATAGCGGAAGAGGTATTAAATGTTAAGGATAAGCCTAAGGTAATGGTACTGTTTAACTATGGTGACGGAAAAATAGCCACATCGGGTAATAAATTTTTCGGACAGTATTTAATCGACACCACCGGAGGAGTGAATGTTGCCTCTGATTTGGAGGGTATAGCTCCTATAAATATGGAGCAGATATATAAATGGAATCCGGATATCATTTTAATAACCAATTTCACCCCGGTAATGCCGGAGGATTTGATAGATAATAAAATAGACGGCGATGACTGGAGTAAGGTTGCGGCGGTCAAAAATGGAAAGGTTTATAAGTTCCCGCTCGGTATGTACAGGTGGTTCCCGGCATCATCGGATGCACCGCTTGCTCTTATGTGGACTGCCAAAATGATACAGCCTGAGCTGTTTAAAGATATAGATTTGGATAAAGAGATAAAATCATATTATGAAAAATATTATAATATCACTCTGACAGATGAGGATATTCAAAGCATTTATAATCCGTCAAAGGATGCGGCGAAAAGTAAATAATGAATAACAATAGGGTAGGATACGTAATAATTCTGATACTGTTTCCGTTAATAACCGCTGTTATATGCTTATCCTTCGGACGGTTTTCTTTGGGGGTTACCGAGATTATAGATATTATTTTCGGGAAGAATTCTGATGACACCGCTTATATAGTTCTGTTTAATCTAAGGATTCCGCGAATAGTATCGGCAATGATGGTGGGAGCCGGACTGTCTGTGGCGGGAGCATCGTTTCAGGGATTATTTAAAAATCCTCTGGCAACACCCGATACAATGGGTGTTGCGGGAGGCGCATGTTTCGGTGCTGTTTTAGCTCTGCTGTTCGGATTTAATCTGATGGCGGTTCAGATTATATCGTTTGTGTTCGGATTAACAGCGTGTTTTATCACATACAGGATGAGTTCAGTTAACGGGCAGAGCGGCACAGTAATGCTGCTGCTGTCCGGAATTACTGTTTCTTCGATTTTTTCTGCGCTCACCTCTTTAGTAAAATATGTGGCGGATCCGTTGGATAAGCTGCCATCCATCACCTACTGGCTGCTCGGCAGTATGGCAGGCTTAAGAGTAAAGGGGTTGCTGTTTGCAGTACCTTTCGTGCTTGTCGGCATTATAATTATTTTTTTCCTGCGTTTTAAGCTTAATATTCTTACCCTGGACGACGAGGAAGCGGCATCCTTGGGAGAAAATGTGAGGCTGCTTAAGCTGCTGGTGATTATTGCAGCCACAATGATAACGGCATCGGCTGTGGCTGTGTGCGGACAGGTGGGTTGGGTAGGCTTGCTTATGCCGCATCTTTCCAGAATGATAGTCGGAAGCGATAACAGAAAGGTTGTTTCATTGAGTATTTGTCTGGGTTCAAGTTTTATGCTGATTGTGGATACCGTTGCGAGAAGTCTTGCCGCATCGGAAATTCCGTTGTCTATATTAACGGCGCTTTTCGGAGCTCCGTTTTTTATAATATTACTTCGGAAAACGAAGGGGATAAATCTATGATTTTTGAGGTAAAAAACCTTTGTTACGGCTATACAAGGAATGATTTTATATTAAATGATATAACTTTTTCTGTTAAAAGCGGGGAAATAGTATCAATTTTAGGGGCAAACGGTGTGGGTAAAACCACCCTGCTTAAATGCATATTAGGTTTCGTCAAAAGAAATTCGGGTGAGATTGTATTAGATGGTGAAAGAATAAAAAATTTTTCAAGGAATTTTTGGAAAAGAGTGTCCTATGTGTCACAGATAAAGCGTCAAGGCTTTGCATTTTCTGCTCTTGATATGGTGATTTTGGGCAGAAATGTGCATATACAGGGATTAAAGCAGCCGTCAAAAACTGATTATGACATTGCGGTTAAAACTTTGGGGAAGTTGAGAATAGATAATCTGAAGGATAGACCTTTGACGGAATTAAGTATGGGAGAGCTGCAAATGGTGCTGATAGCAAGGGCACTTGTATCTGAGCCTGAAATAATCGTGCTTGATGAGCCGGAGAGCAGCCTTGATATGAAAAATCAGATCGTAATAATAAGCTTGCTTAAAGAATTGGCGGAAAAAGAGCGACTGTGCGTTATTTTTAACACGCATTATCCTGATAATGCCTTTAAAATTGCGGATAAAACGCTTTTGTTAAATAGAGATAAAAGTTTTATTTTCGGTGAAACCTGCGACGTGATAAATTCGGAGAATATTTATAGAGCTTTCGGGGTGCATGTGGAAGTTTCTGATAATATAATAGACGGAAAAATTTATAGAAATGTGATATCCGTTTTTTAAAGCTGTGTGATTACTTAAGTTTAAGTATCAGTACATCGACATCGGCACATTTTCATCAACGGCTGCCTATAAGAAAATGTTCGCTATGCGAATTGTTCGTTGCATTTCGAATAAAGGATATCAAGGAGAATTGTGTGAGAAAATCTGAGAATTTTTAATATTGTTTTTATTAAGATTACGGAGACGGTGGGATTCGAACCCACGTGCCCAAAAAGGACAACCTGATTTCGAGTCAGGCTCGTTATGACCGCTTCGATACGTCTCCAAAACAAAACCGCACGCCTTGTGTTGAATATTACTGCAAAGCTGTGCTGTACTAATCGGCTCAACCTCGGCACCCTTGTAACACCCAAGGAAATTTGCTTAGTGCTGCTTTGTTCCCAACCTGACACGGTTCACAAGCCCTTGCCGTACAAGACCGGGATCTCAACACCTCAAAGTAAAGTCAATTTTCACAATAAATACCCGAAACAAGACATCACCCCTACTGTAGCGGATTGTAGGTACAGGGCACCGCTATCTCCCCGGCTGTGCGGACATTTAATTATAAGCCATATTTGTAAAAAAGTCAAGACAGAGAGTATTGCAAGGTTTTTGTATTTATGGTGTGCGACCGGAGAGCTTGAGCATTTGAAAATCTACATGCCGGCGCAAACGAAAATTATTTTATTTATAATACCTTTTTAGGAGGAACAGGTTTGAATGTATTGACTTCAAAATTCAGGGAGGTTTTGTTTTCCGTACTTCCCATAGCGATATTGGTTTTAGTTATCAATTTTACTCTTATACCTATGGAAACGTCTTTAATCATAAGATTTTTGACAGGGGCATTTTTTGTGGTCATAGGACTTACCGTATTTTTGCTCGGAGTTGACATAGGCATTACTCCTTTGGGAGATCATACAGGTGTGGCATTGGCTAAGACAGGCAGTCTGTTATGGATTTTGTTCGGCGGAGCGATCTTAGGCTTTTTTATCTCTATTGCGGAGCCCGGACTTATGGTACTTGCAAATCAGGTGGGAGAGGTTACTAACGGCAGCATTTCCGGAATAAAAATACTCGTGGTGGTTTCAGTAGGACTTGCGATTATGCTTTCCATGGGATTTTTAAGAATTTTTTACAGTATTTCATTGAATAAATTGCTGATAGGACTTTATATATTAATCGGCTTGATATCATTATTTGTATCGGATGAGTTTTTGGCAATTTCATTTGATGCATCGGGTTCTACCACCGGTATTTTGGCTGTGCCGTTTATTCTGTCCTTGTCTTTTGGTATATCCAAGCTTGAAAAAGACAGTAAATCATCTGAAAATGACAGCTTCGGACTTGTTGCAGTAGCGTCTACCGGAGCTATTATGTCCGTAATGCTGCTGAATTTATTTACAAGGACGAATAAATTCAATCCGGCTCTTAATGTTAATTTATCGAATTCACAGTCGATTTTAAGTATTTTTTCGGGCAGTATAAAGAGCTCATTAAAGGACAGCATTATGGCTATTCTTCCGCTCATAATGATACTTTTGATATTGCAGAGGATTTCGTTTAAGCTGAATAAAAGAGAGTTGAAAAAGCTGATAACAGGATTTGTGTTTGCATTTATCGGTCTTTTTCTTTTTATGACCGGAGTAAACGCCGGATTTATGGACGTCGGAGCTGTGATAGGATATAGCCTTGCAAAGCTTGAAAACAGGTTTTTTATAGTGATAATCAGTTTTATAATGGGAGTAGTGACTATTTTAGCGGAGCCTGCGGTGCATGTTCTTACACATCAGATAGAGGATGTTACCAGCGGATATATAAAAAGAAAAATAGTACTGTTTCCTCTTGCACTCGGGGTCGGAACGGCTGTGGCATTGTCGGTTGTCAGAATTTTATCCGACAACATAAAGCTATGGCATTATTTATTGGCGGGATATATAATTTGTATAGTGCTGACATTTTTTATACCCAAGCTTTTTGTCGGCATTGCTTTTGATGCGGGAGGTGTTGCGACTGGACCTGTCACTGCCACTTTTATAATGGCTTTTATTCAGGGAGCGGCATCCTCTGTGGATGGAGCGGATCTCTTATCTGACGGATTCGGAATGATTTCCATGGTTGCAATGATGCCGATAATCACGCTTGAAATACTTGGTCTTATTTTTGCCATAAAATCCGGAAGGGGTATACAAAATGGAAAATAGTAAATGTATGATAAATTTTGAATTCATTTACATAGTTGTAAATGACGGAATGGGCAGTAAGGTGCTGCAAAGAGCCAAAAAATACGGAATTCCTTGCGGAACGATATTTTATGGAAAAGGAACTGTCAGAAATAAGCTGCTGCAGTTTTTATCTCTTGATGATGTTAAAAAAGAAATTGTATTGATCGGAGCTGATACGAACACTGCAAAGAGAGCGATTAGAGAATTAAGTCGTGATTTTGAGTTTGAGAAAAGGAATAAGGGGATTGCTTTCAGTATCAGTACACTTATCGGAATAGGTTTATGCAACGATGCCGAAAATTTTGAAGGTGAAAAAGGAGATAACAGGTCTATGTATCAGGTAATATTTACGGTGGTGAACAGGGGAATGGCGGAAGAGGTTATTGAGGCGTCAAAGGGGGCGGGCTCAAAGGGAGGTACCATAATAAATGCCAGAGGATCCGGAATAAATGATACTCAAAGGTTGTTTCATATAGATATAGAGCCGGAAAAGGAAATGGTAATGATATTGTCAAAAAGCGATATTACAAATAATATAGTAGCTGCAATAAGTAAGGCTCTTGATATCGAAAAAGCGGGTAACGGTATTATTTTCGTGCAGGACGTAAGCTCCGTATACGGGATTTATGAATAACCGTTTAAAATCATTTGTCGAATTAAAAAATTTAAGAAGGGGCATCGCATTATCTAATGCGACAGCCCCGTTGTTTTTATTATAGTTCTATGTCCAATTTTTTGCCCATCATGTTTGTAAGAGAGTAGCTTAAGTCATCTATTGTGTAGATTTCAAAAATGTTATCATCTGCCGCATATCCCATTTTTGCTAAAGCAGGCATCGCATCAATAGCAGCCTTCTTACTTTCAGGAGAGGTGATGAAATTAACCTTTCCGCTTAGTCTTAGGGTATTCATTTTTGAGTCGATTGCAGCGATTGCGATTTTCGGATTTGCCTTTAACTGCTTAAATACATTTTTTCTGTTATCAGAATAAAAAGCAAGTTTTCCCTCATATTCCATAACAAATCCAAGCGGTCTTACGTGAGGAGTATCGCCGTCTGCCGTTGCCCCGAAAAATACTTTTGCCTCTTTTAAAAATTCTATAACCTTCATAATGTGCCTCCTTAAAAATTTGATTGAGTTATTTTCTAACTGATGTTATAATACCATAGTCAGTAAGAAAAATGCAAGTACACAAAAAAATAATATATAGTATGAAATATAATACTAATACGAATTTAGGAGAAAAAATGGATAAAAAAATTTTAAAAATTGAAAGCAATTTGGAAATGCTATGTCCGATTAAATATTTTTTAGAGGTCGCCGGAGGTAAATGGAAGTCATCTATAATATGCATATTATCAGACGGAAAATATCATAGAAATGCAGAGATTAAACGCAGACTTAACGGAATTACAAATGCAATGCTGACTCAATGCTTGCGTCAGCTTAAAAATGATGATATTATAGAAAGAGTTCAATACAATGAAATTCCGCCAAGGGTGGAATATAGGCTGACTAAAAAGGGTAACGAAATTATTCCGATATTAGAGTCTATGGCTGTTTGGGGATTTGAAAATTTATCCGGTGACACAGGCAAGAGGGTATATTGCAGGACCTGCAGATCTATAGTATAGGTGAAAGAAGGCGTAAAATGAGTAATAAAAGACAGGCTATCTTATTTATTATTTTAGCCGGAATCGGTTTTTCATTAATGAGTTTTTTTATAAAATTGTCAGGAGATGTACCGACATATCAAAAGGCATTTTTTAGAAATCTGGTTGCGGGAGTGTTGGCTTTCGGTCTTTTATTTAAGAGCG
This sequence comes from Lachnospiraceae bacterium, assembly GCA_041844335.1. Classification (GTDB taxonomy): domain Bacteria; phylum Bacillota; class Clostridia; order Lachnospirales; family Lachnospiraceae; genus CAUUFM01. Next base: position 19,232 of record JBGZAX010000044.1, on the reverse strand, counting down.
GGATACGGGTAAAGCTTGATAAAACCAACATATTTGACCTTTTTATGAGAGGTTTTTTCGGAACGTCGGGACTTTTATGTAATTTTTATGCGATAGATAAAATAAATATCTCCGATGCAAATATCTTAAATAAATTATCTCCGTTTTTCGCTATGATTTTATCCTATTTTATTTTAAAGGAGAGAGCGACCAAAAAGGAATGGTTGGGTATTATAGTGGCTTTTATCGGTGCAATATTTGTGGTAAAGCCGTCTATGAACAGCAGCTTTTTTTATTCGATGATAGGGGTGTTCAGCGGCTTTTGTGCCGGGCTTGCTTACACCTATGTCAGAAAGATGGGAAAATATCATTTAGATCACAGAATAATTGTCTGTTCGTTTTCTTTAATATCCTGCGTACTCTTATTCCCGGGTGCAATATTTTATGGCGTGCATTTGACCGTATATCAGCTGTCCATGCTCATTTTGGCAGGTTTTTGTGCCACCTTGGGACAATTTTCCATAACTCTTGCTTATTCAAAGGCTCCTGCCAAGGAAATATCCGTGTTCGATTATTCTCAGGTGGTATTTGCCGCAATTTTGGGGGTATTATTCTTAGGGCAGATCCCTGATAAATTCAGTATTATAGGATATATTGTAATAATCGGAACTGCTGTTTATAAATGGCATATAGAAAAGACTCATGATACTTAAATTCGAGGCTCAGAAGAAAATGACGGCATATCTGCAAAAGTGGTGCAAGCATAAGGCTTTACTGAATAAAATTAAGAGTAAAAACTGAGGAGTATAATATTGAAAGAATATTTGGAATTATATTTTGTGTTTTTTAAAATAGGCTTATTTACCTTTGGAGGCGGCTATGCAATGCTGCCGATGATAGAAAAGGAGATTATACAAAAACGACATTTTGCCACCGAGGAACAGGTTCTTGACTATTTTGCGATAGGGCAGTGCACACCGGGTATCATAGCGGTAAACACCGCCACCTTTATAGGCTATTTCAGAAAGGGAATTTCAGGAGGAATAGTCGGAACATTAGGTGTCATTTCTCCATCGCTTATAATAATTACGTTGATCGCCGGGCTTATCACGAATTTTCAGGGGAATCCCGCAGTAAAGCATGCCTTGGCAGGCATAGGAATAGCAGTGTGCGTGCTCATGACGGAGTCAATATACAAGCTTTTGAAATCGAGTGTAAAGGATATTATCGCATTTGTTATCTTTATCTCAGGTTTTGTACTTGCATATTTCACATCAATTTCCACTATTTTATTGGTAATCGGCTTTGCGATACTTGGGATAATTATAAATTCCGTAAAGAATATGAGGAGGATAGAGAAAAACCATGAGTAAGCTCCTTTTATTAGTTATAGAATTTTTTAAAACAGGGCTGTTTGCGGTGGGAGGAGGGCTTGCCACAATCCCGTTTTTAGAAGAAATCTCATGGAAATATCATTGGTACAGCATTAAGGATTTGACCACGATGATAGCAATATCGGAAAGCACGCCGGGACCTATGGGGGTAAATATGGCTACCTATGTGGGTTATTCGGCTTTTGGAATTTTTGGCGGAATAGTTACGACCCTTGCGCTTGTGGCACCCGGTATAATTGTAATAATATCGGTTGCAAAGGTTCTTGACAGGTTCAAACAGTCAAAAATAGTGGAATGGATTTTTTATTCCATAAGACCGGCGGTGGTGGGTTTTATTTTAGCCGCCTGTATCGGTATTTTTACAGGCTCTCTGCTTCAGATTGATATATTTTCAAAAAGCAGAAATATAACGGACTTATTTAATTATGTAAATATTTTGATATTTGTGACAGTTTTTGCACTTTATAAAAGGTTTAAGATGAATCCCGTATTGGTAATAGCGGGTTGTGCCGTTGTCGGAATTGTCTTAAGGCTGTGATAGGGGAGGAAATTAAATGAACAAGTTAATATATGTGGCTGATGATGAAAAGGATATAAGAGATTTAATAGAGTCCTTTTTAGAGGAAGAGGGTTTTAATGTAAAAACCTTTGAAAATGGAGATCTGCTTTTGGCGGAGTTTGAAAAAACTCCGGCGGATCTTGTAATACTTGATGTGATGATGCCGGGAACTGACGGTTTTTCTGTTTGCTCAAGCATCAGAAAGAGGAATGAGGTTCCTATAATTTTGTTGACGGCAAGGGGAACCGATGCCGATTATATAACGGGCTTTACTATGGGTTGTGATGATTACTTCACTAAACCGTTTTCTCCGATAAAGCTTACAATGAGAGTAAAGGCTATGTTTAACAGATTGACTGTGGAAAAAACGCAGAAAAAAAGTGATGTCCTTGTTTGTGGAGATGTGACAATAAATCCTGTCGGTATGGTTGCAAAATGCAGAGATAAGCACATAAAGCTTACCAATACGGAGTTTTTGTTGCTTACATATATGGTTGAAAATCAGGGAAAAGCCATTTCAAGAGATGAGATGCTGACAAATGTCTGGGGATATGAAAGCGAGGTGGAAACAAGGGTAACGGATGACACGATAAAGAGATTAAGGCGAAAGCTTAATAATTTCGGAAGTAGTGTTAATATAGAAACTATTTGGGGGTTCGGATTTAAGATAGGTGCAAATGATGAGAAATAAAAAAAGCCAGTTGAAGCTTGCCCTGTTCTTGGCACCGATTATGGTTATATTGCTTTCTTTTACGGGGATTATTTGGGCATTCAATGTGGCTGTGCGCAGCTATATAGAAAGGATCACCTCAAATGAGCTGGAATATGAATTTGAGCTTTTGGATCTTTACTATGGCGGCGGCAAGTCTGACGACAATGAGAACAAAACAAATGATGATGAAAAATCGAAGAGTGATATTTTTCAGGAGGAAACCGGGTTTTTAATAACGGTATATTATGCTATTTTAGATAAAAATTATTCAGAGGTTTTGCCTGTAGACTCTCCTATGTATTCTGAAAAGGAGGCGGAGATATCGAAAATAATCTCTTCTTATTTCAAAAGTCATAGAGATATGATAAAAGAGGGCAAGCCTATTCTCATAAAAAACGGAGACAGTAATCTTTATCTAAAATATAAGTCCTATAAGACATATCAGGGAAAGGAGCTTATTTTAGTTGCCTATGCCGATGTTACATTTGTACTTAAATATACCGACACCCTGCACCATATACTTATTTTTCTGATGACAGGTTCGGCGATTGCGGTAATCTTAATTATTTGGACTATAAATAAAAAAATTGATAATTCTTTCAATAAATTAAAGGACTATATACTAAGCATAGGCAGAAGAGAGGAGCTTAAGGATATAGAAGAGTTTGACTACAGTGAGTTCGGCGAGGTGTTACTATCTGTAAAAGAGATGTCGAATATGATAGACAGGGCCAATGACAGCCAGAAACAGTTTTTTCAAAATGCCTCTCACGAGCTCAGAACTCCGCTTATGTCGATACAGGGCTATGCCGAGGGAATTGCAGGCGGGGTGCATAAGGATAATAAGAAGGCTGCCGCGGTTATTGTGAAACAGAGCAAAAGAATGTCAGCTCTTGTAGATGAGCTTTTACTTTTATCAAGAATGGACACAAATGCGCAGCTTAATATAGAAAGCTTGGATTTAAGGGAGCTTTTATATGACTGTACATGGAGAATAAAGGCTGATTGTGATAAAAAAGGAATAGAAATAGAGCATCTTATGAGTAAGGATGAGCTGTTTATAAGGGCAGACGAGGAAAAGCTCGACAGAGCCTTTATAAATATATTGACAAATGCGGTAAGATATGCAAAGTCTAAAATAACGGTCTCCTGTAAAAAAGAAACGGATATTTTTGAGATCAGGATCTCAAATGACGGTATCCCTATTTCTGAAAAAGATTTGCCGCATATTTTTGACAGATTTTATAAGGGAGAGGGAGGGAATTTCGGAATAGGACTTGCTATTGTGGATGAAATAGTAAAGCAGCATAAGGGAAAGACTGAGATAGAAACTGATGATAACCTCACCTGTTTTATTATAAAATTGCCTGATGATTTGTAACTGCATATTTCTAATTTGCAGATGTTGAGTTGCGATTGGAGATTGACTTAAGTGTCATAAGAAAATGTATTTTTGTTAAGCGTTTATCAATATTTAATAAAATTTTAATTATTTAAAGAAATTGCTTAAAAAAATTGCCTATTTGCTATAAAAACTCTTGCTTTTTGGTAAAAATTGTACTAAGATAGCTTTGTTAATATTCGGATTAGCTATCACAATGTTTTTTAGCTAATCCATACATTTTTAAAGAGGAGGATATGAAGTAATGGAAACTTGGGCGATTCTTGTACCTGGTTGTGCCCTGATTGCACTGATAGTTGCATTCGAATTGGCTAGATGGATTAGAAGAGTGGATTGCGGTACTGATAGAATGAAAGAGATATCAGGCTATATTCACGAGGGTGCAATGACGTTTTTAGGTCGAGAGTATAAGACAATGGTTATCGTTGTTGCGATCCTGTTTGTACTTATCGGTGTTTTATTAAATAGCTGGGTTACGGCTATACTTTATATTGTGGGAGCACTTTTGTCTGTGCTTGCGGGATATTTCGGTATGTCCGTGGCTACTCAGGGAAATGTGAGGACAGCCAATGCAGCCAAAGAGTCCGGTATGGTCAAGGCGTTGTCGGTGGCATTCAGATCAGGTGCCGTTATGGGACTTTGCGTTACAGGACTTGGTTTATTCGGACTTGGAGTTATATTTGTAGTTATGGGAATTGACAGTGCATCTGTTATCACAGGCTTCGGTCTCGGAGCATCATCTATGGCATTGTTCGGTCGTGTAGGCGGAGGTATTTATACAAAGGCTGCCGACGTCGGAGCTGATCTTGTAGGTAAGGTTGAGGCGGGTATTCCGGAGGACGATCCGAGAAACCCTGCGGTTATCGCGGATAACGTAGGTGACAATGTAGGTGATGTGGCAGGTATGGGTTCGGATTTATTTGAGTCATATGTAGGTTCCATTATTTCTGCAATCACTCTTGCAGTTATTATTCCTACAATTACCCCGCAGGTGGGAGCGGCTTTCGAGCTGGATCCTCTAAGGGGCTCCATTTTTCCGCTGCTGCTTTCAGCTGTAGGTATAATAGCATCTATTATAGGAATAATGTTTGTCAGAGGTAAGGAGGGCGGTAATCCTGCCGCTGCACTTAATGCCGGAACATATGTGTCGGGTATCATAGTAATTATAGCATCGTTTGCTTTAAGTAAATATTTATTAAATACAATTAACCCTGCAATTGCCATTGTAGCGGGACTTGCTGTGGGTATAGCTATCGGAAAGATCACAGAAGTTTATACATCAGGTGACTATAAACATGTTAAAAAAATAGCCGAGCAATCTCAGACGGGAGCTGCAACAACTATTATTTCAGGCCTGGGCGTGGGTATGATGTCCACATTATGGCCAATTATATTCGTGGCTGTAGGTATTTTGATAGCCAATGCGTTTGCAGGACTTTATGGAATAGCCTTGGCGGCGGTGGGTATGCTTTCCACTACCGCTATGACGGTAGCTGTGGATGCCTACGGACCGGTATCGGATAATGCCGGAGGTATTGCCGAGATGTGTGAATTACCGGAAAGTGTAAGAGAAATTACTGATAAGCTTGATGCGGTGGGCAATACCACAGCGGCTATCGGAAAGGGCTTTGCTATAGGCTCTGCGGCTCTTACGGCATTGGCGCTTTTTGCCTCTTATTCACAGGTGGCACAGCTTACAGCTATAAGCCTTCTTAATCCTTTAGTAATAGTAGGTCTTTTCATAGGAGCTATGCTTCCGTTCCTGTTTTCCGCTATGACGATGAATTCGGTGGGAAGAGCTGCCAATGAGATGATTGAGGAGGTCAGAAGACAGTTTAGAGAGGATAAGGGCATAATGGACGGAACATCAAAGCCTGATTATGCAAAGTGTGTTGATATTTCTACAAAGGCGGCTTTAAAAGAGATGGTAGTTCCGGGGCTTATGGCGATTATTGCACCTATTGTTATAGGTATTCTTATGGGAACTGAGGCTTTAGGCGGAATGCTGGCAGGCTCTTTAGCATCAGGTGTGCTTTTGGCTATTATGATGTCTAACGCCGGCGGAGCTTGGGATAATGCCAAGAAGTATATAGAGGGCGGAAATTTCGGTGGCAAAGGTTCTGAACCGCACAAGGCTGCGGTGGTGGGAGATACGGTAGGTGATCCGTTTAAAGATACATCAGGTCCCTCTATTAATATTTTGATAAAGCTTATGACTATTGTCGCTGTTGTATTTGCACCATTGTTTGTAAAGATAGGCGGATTGTTATAAGACCTTAAGTGATTTAAAATTTGACAGGTTATGGATTTTAGGGGACTGTCGCATTATCTGATGCGACAGTTTCCTTTGTTTCTATAAGAGAAATCAGGACGGCAGGTTGGATTTCATCCGATTAGAAAAGACTGCCGCACTGTTTCTCAGTGCGACAGCCCCTTTGAATTCAGATGTTATAAAAAGCTTTTTCCTTTGTATGTGAATGCATTCACATAATGTGTGATTTCATCGCCGAGAATGCCTATGACATCAAAACGAACCTGTTTTTTAATAAACCGCTTATTGCGTACGAGAAAATAGGCGGCGGTATCGGAAATTTTGATCTGCTTGCCAAGATTTACAGACTCAACGGGAGCTCCTCTTAATTTTGTTTTTCTGTATTTCACCTCCACAAATACAAGAAAATCATCACAAATTGCTATAATATCAATTTCTCCTTTTTTATACCGAAAATTGAGTTCAAGTATCTCATAACCATTATCAATGAGAAAATCAGCTGCAATTTGTTCTTTATGCCGCCCTATGGCTCTTTTATTCAGCAATATTATCAGTCCTTTCAAGCGTAAAACAACCCAGCCTTTGCTTTCTGAAATCGTCCAATATGAGCTTTGATGCAAGCTCCACATTAGGCATCCCTCCCTTTAACAGACACCCTTTTTTTAAAGCAATTTCATTCAGTAAATCAAGGATAGGTTTTTCTTCATCTACTTCGTACCTTGATGATAAGCTTCCGTGGTATGAATTTTTTAAAAGCTCGATTAAATAATATGCAAGGTCGGATAAATCCATTATATCGTCCTTTATAGAGCCTATAAAGGCAAGATTTCTTGCTACGGTTTCACTTTCAAACTTAGGCCAAAGTATGCCTGGGGTATCAAGCAGTTCTATGTTCTTATTCAATCTGATCCATTGCTTGGACTTCGTGACACCGGGTTTATTTCCGGTTTTAGCGGCTGCTCTGTTGCTTATGGAATTTATCAGGGTGGACTTGCCTACATTAGGAATTCCAACTACCATTGCCCTTATAGATGTATTTTTTATTCCTTTTTTTAAGTTTCGGGTGATCTTATCTTCGCATATATCGGTTATTTTCTTATATATCTGTTTTGTGTAGGTGTTATTCTTCGTTGAATTTACGGCCATTGACGGAATTTGTTTGGAATTAAAATATTCTATCCACTTATCGGTTTCTTCTTTAACAGCAAGATCAGCCTTGTTTAACAGGGTCAATCTTTTTTTATTTCCGATAAGAGAGGATATCAGAGGATTTGCCGATGATATGGGAATTCTTGCATCAAGCAGCTCTATCACAATATCGACCAGTTTTATATCTGATAAAATTTCCGCTTTGGTCTTTGCCATATGCCCCGGGAACCATTGAATTTGTTTCATTTTTTCTCCTTATTTTATAAATCCTCTTTCATTTGCAGGTTCTGCTATAAACCATGCAGAGCCTATTATATACGAACGTTTTACCACATTTATATCAGGATTTCTGCTATCCTGCATAATTTCCCTGTTATCTGATAATACAAAATATTCATCCGACCCGAGAGTTATTTCTTCCTTTGCTATTCCGGCATCGTCTATTTTCGGGAAATTTTCAAATGATTTATTTTTATTCACGTATAAGAAACCGTTTTCAATTTTCACCGTATCACCCGGAATTGCGACTACACGTTTTATCTCAATATTTGACATATGATTTCCTGACGGTCTGAAGGCTATTAAAGCCCCTGATTTCGGAGGTAAAACAATGTACACAAGCTTGTTTATCAGGACAGAATGTCCGTTTGAGATTGTAGGAGCCATTGAATTTCCTGAAACCTTTACCTTTATTCCGAAAAAATATACTGTTGCAAACGATAAAAACAGGACTATAAGTATTTTAAAGGTCCATATAACAGTCTGTTTTAATAGCTGCATCCTTTTATTGTGCAGCTGTTTTCTGTAAATGTTATTATATATTTTCATATTTCACCATTTCTTTTTAAAAAAATAAGAACAGCTTAAGCTGCCCTTATAATTGTTTGCTTATTATTTGATAAGCTCTTTAACCTTAGCCTTTTTGCCGACACGACCTCTAAGGTAGTTAAGCTTGGCTCTTCTAACCTTACCCTGTCTTACGACTTCGACTTTTTCTACATTAGGTGAATGTAAGGGCCAAGTTTTCTCGACACCGATACCGTTAGTAAGCTTTCTGACGGTAAAGTTTTCTCTAATTCCTCCACCCTGTCTTTTAAGAACTATGCCCTCAAATACCTGTATTCTTGAGCGTTCGCCCTCTTTAATTTTGGAGTAAACCTTTACCGTATCTCCAACATTAAACGGTGTAAGTTCTTTTTTTAATTGTTCTTTTTCGATTGAATCAATAATTGGATTAATCATCGTGTGGACCTCCTAAAATATTCGACATTCATAGGATGATTTTGCGTAATTAAAACATTACTCTCCTAGAGGACTGTCTGTTTCAACACAGCTCTGCTATTTTATCACAGCTCTTATTAAAAATCAAGAGAATTTAAATATAAAGCTGCAAAAAACAGCGCTACTGTGTTTTTGGTTTAATTTTACATTGATAGATTCAGGTTAAATTTAGAATGTGGGAAACCATATAATGAAACAAAAAATTTTATTAATTTGATAAAAGTATTTCTATTTGAAAGCATATTGGTAGAAGAAATAAAGTCGAATAAATACGGCTTGCAGATGTGAATTTGTGAAAAGAAATGCAAATAAATTCAGTGAAGATCTTAATAAAAATTTAAGAATTATAAAGCGGTTCTTAAGGTTATTTCGATAGACAATGATCTCCTGTTATGATAAAATAAAGCACATAACAAAGCACAATTTTTAGGATATAATGCGAGCCCGTTTCATAAAGTTTTGTTGTAAAAATCTGATTGGATAAACATCAAATATGAGCTTGAGATCGGTGCCGATTATCATAAAAGCTTGGTGAGTGCAGGTCAGGCTCAAGGTCTTGTATTTTTTTCACAAATACAAGTTTGAGGCGGCTTGCAAATAAGTATTTACAGTGTTATGCGACTGTTTGATATATACAAGTGAAATGTGCGGCGTTTGAGTCGTCATGAAAAAGGAGAGGCTTATGAAAAAATTTAGTCAAAAAATTAGGGAAGAATTGCGGAATATGGAGCAGGGGTTCAGGAAGAGTCTGTCTATTGCTCTTGTTACCGCTATGGTGGCAGGCAACATATTTTCATCGTTTTCTGTAGATACCAGAGCCGAAGAAGTGGATGCTGAATATAAGACTTCTTATGCTGATGATGCTGATTATATTCCGGATGAAACGGTTTATCAGTACCAGAACACCAGTCATCAGTTTAATTTTTACGGTTTCGGTGGGGGGCTGTTCAATTTAAGAAGCGAGTCAGGCAGAATGATAAATGCGTTTTGTATTGACTTTAATACAGGCACTCATCAAAACATAAACTATAATGCGCGCCCTATCAGTCAGGCGGGTAATTATGCTGAGCCGTATGTGGATTATTTGTCTCTAAAAGACGGTGTCAGTATTAAGGACAGACTGAAAACAATAGTAAACAATGTTAATAAGAATGATTCTGAAAGTGTCAGAGCGGCACAGATACTTATATGGCATACTATACATGGGGGCAGTATATATAAGAGTAACAGACAGAAAACCAACCAAATGGGAGATTTTAGCGGATACGGCTGGTTGAAAAATTATTCTTATGCTACATTTCCGGGGGAAGGAGTGCCTGAAAAACCGCTTCCTCAAAATATGCTGTGGGCAAGAGAAAACGGAAATGCGGCTGGTAGAGAGCTGCTCGGCAACGAAAGAGGAAATAACGGACAGTGCAAGATTAAAATAAAGGATGCAAAATCCAAATTAGGACATGAACCGGTAGTTACCGTATATAAGAGCAAAATAGATATAAAAACCGGTACGGTAATTAGTAAGGAATATGCTAAAGACGCCGTTTCAGGTGAAGTATTAAAGGGCAAAACATATCATTCCGATATAGAAATGTACTTGGAACCGTATGACAAGGCTGATTATAAAGCGGTAAAATATGGGCGTTATTCGAATGGAAGATATTATTATGAGGAAAAACGTGAATATACTACCTATAACAGCTACGATGTTTACGTGGACGGCATACTGGTAAGCCGTAAGATCAACCAAGGCAGATTTTATAGTGAACCGTTGGTTTTTAAAGACAAAAACAACAGGCTTCAAAATAACTGGTACTATGAATACGTTTTGAGGAATAATTACACAAAAGCAGGACATAGTATCGAAGGTAGAGCATTAAGCGAATATAACAGACTGAAAGATTTGGCTAACAAGGCTCAACCAGGCTATGACGGAGACATTAAGGCTAAATTTAACTTTGACGATGTTAAGCTTACGAAAAAGGATAACAATCTGGAGTTGACGTACAATTTGAAGGTCAGCAGTGATCAGAAATTGAAGTATTCAGATTTGCCGGAGCTGAAATACGTTATACCCGGACACAACGGAGATATTCAACTGAATACCATAGGGTCTCCCACAGTGGAGAAAAAAGGAGATGCCTCATGGTCAGTAAAGGCAAATGTAGATTGTACCGGTCTGCACGAACAGGAAGAATATAATATTAGAATTATTGCGGAGGTTAAGGTAGAGAACTTAACGGAAGGACAAAGAAAGGCTGTTTTTGCTCTGATATCCAATCCTTCAGGAAAGCAGAATTTAATATCAACAGATGAAATGGAAAACAAGGGATCTCTGAAAGCTCAGGTTGATGTTAAAATCGGAAAAAATGTGAATTTAACCAATTTGACCATTGATAAGACATGGGAGAACGACCTTGACATAAAGAATAGCAGAAATCTTACTTTGATCATAAAGAGAAGCATAGCCGGCGGAAATGAAGAGACGTTCGCAGAGGTAAAACCTGTTTTGGGTCAGGAAAAGGCGGAAAATGCTAACGGCGTATCATTCAAGGTAAAGGCTGCTTCAGTAGGCGAAAACGCTTGGAAGATAGAGATTAAGGAATTACCGAAGCTTGACAGCAACGGCAAGGAATACAAGTACAGCATAGTTGAAAAGGCAACACCCGAGGTATCAAAGTATATTACTGAAGATATGAAAGCCGATACAAAGGATAATATTAACTTTAAGCTGGTTAATAAGGCAGCTTACAGCTTGGATGTTTATATTAATAAGGTTGGTGTTTTAGCTTCAGCAGGCACTTTAACCGGCTCCGTACAGAACGAAATAGGAGCCATTGGCGGAGCTTCGTTTGAGCTTTCATATAATGCTGCTAAAGCCGGTGATTATGTTAAGATAAGGGATCTTACCGTTAGTGAAGATTCTAAGAACAACGTATTTAAAGACTTAAAAGAGGGATACTACAGTCTTAAAGAGACAAAGGCCCCTGATAATTATGAGCTGAATTCCGATCCGATTTTATTTGAGGTAAAGGCGGAAAACGGCAAGGCGGTGCTGAAAATAGATGATTCATATAAGGATACTAAGCCGAACACTGTTAAAGCACGCAATAAGGTAAAAGAGATAAGCATTTCTGTTGAAAAAATTTGGAATGCCGATGACAATAATAAGTCCGATATTACTATACAGCTAGTTGACAAGAATACCCGTGAGGTAAAGCAGGTTAGAGTTTTCAGTAAAAAAGATAATATTTGGAAACATAAATTTGACAATCTTCCTATATTGGATAAGAACGGAAGGCCGATTGAGTATGACGTGATAGAGCTTGAAGAAAAGAACGGCATTGCAAAAATAGGCGCTAATGAATATAAGGTTTCCACGTCAAGGAGTGAGGACGGCAAAAGCTTTACTATAACCAACACCGTTATAGGTAAGATAAAGCTGACAGTCAATAAAAAATTCATAGGAGCTAAGACGGACAAAACCTATGTGGGTGTATTTAAGGCTGATGAACTGATAGATGTGCTGACTATAGATAACAGCAAAGGATCATCTGTAAGTCAGGAATATGACAGGTTTGATAAAGACCATAAGGAGCTTGTATACACCGTAAAAGAGCTGGATATTATAAAAGATAATTTGGATGAAAGTATCAAAAATGCCAATACGGGCTACAAGACCGTGCTATTCGGAGGCATAAATTACAAGATACTTGAAAATAAGAATTATATAGTAGATAATAAGCAGTCTTATCAGGCGGATTATTCTAAGGATTCTGGCAGCGATACCTATAATATAACCAATACGGAAGTATTTAAGATAGGTGTCAGAAAGCTGTGGAAAAATGATAAGAGCAGCCACAATCCTGTTGAAATCGGAGTATACGACGGAGAAACTCTGAAAGAAAGGCTGACGGTTGTAGGCTCTGAGACAAAGTATACAGATTGGCTGCCGAAGTATAGAGATAATAATGAGCTGATAAATTACACCATAAAAGAAATCTCAGGAACGGAAACGGCGGCAGATAACGGAATAATAGTTATCGGTAATAATAAATATAAGGTAAGTGTGGAGAAATCCTCAGACAATGGAAGTACAACCTTATATACAGTAACCAATACTTTAAAGAACGGCGTTGTTGTAAATGTGGATAAGCAGTGGGTAGGAAACAGCAAAAAGCAAAAGATTACTGCTTATTTATACATTAAAGATACAACAAACGACAAATTACAGTATACCGGCAAATTTGAGGAGTTGACAGAAAGCAACGGCTATAAGGCGATATTTGAAAAGCTTGATGAGCTTAACAGCAATCAGATATACGTTGTAAGAGAAGAGGCGGACCTAAACGGACATACGGACATCAACAATAAGGAAATAAAACTTTCAGGTACCGCTTATGATGTGAACTATAAGGATGAGCAGAAAAACAGCAAATATACCACTACCATAGCTAACGGTGAAAAGACTAAGATACAGGTAGATAAGGTATGGATAGGTAAGGTAGCCGATAATGCCGAGGTAAAATTGGGCGTCTATGAGGACGGTAAATTCAGTGCATCGGACAGGCATGATATAATAACGTTAAATAAGCTTTCGAAAACAGAAAAGACTCAAGACGGAAAAACAATATGGAGTGCTTATTCCAATAAGGAATTGCCGAAGTATGACTCAAGAGGTACTGAGATAAGATATGTTGTAAGAGAGCTTGATGCAAACGATACAATAAAGGACACGGGAAGTGTTACCGAGATATCCGACAGACATTACAGAGTGGAATACAAGGACAATAAGGCTGTAAACACCGAGGTAATAAAAATAAAGGCTGATAAGGTATGGATAGGAGAGGCTCCCGACGGAAAGGTTATTCTGAACGTCTATAACAGTAAAGGTGATAAGGTGGACAGTATTACAATCGCTAAGGACACCACCACCGGAAACAAGAGCCTGTGGAGAGGAACCTCCACTAAATGGCTTGATGCAGGGGATACCTATACCGTAAAGGAGGCAAGCGGCCAAGGAGAGTTTAAAGCAGGAGAGATTGTTGCTATCGGAGAGAACAGCTACAGAGTAAAGGAGCTGAAATACAGCGACGGAAGCATCATAGCCGTTAACGAGCAGCTGATTACCGTAAAGGGAATCAAGAGATTTAAAGGAGCTGTTCCTACAGATGGTATAAAGGTAGGTTTGTTTACCAATGATAACGGAAGCCTGCAAAGAGTGCCGGGTATAGAGCCTAAAACCATACATTCAAACAATGAGGAGTTTAAGTTTGAAAACCTGCCTGCAGGTCATACCTATGTGGTAAGAGAGCTTGACAAGGCTGACAATCCTATAGACAACGGAAAAATAGCTGAAATTGGTGCCGATCACCGCTACAAGGTTGAATATTCAGGAGAATACGATATTACCAATACCAGAGTTGGTGATGTGGAAATATCCGTTACCAAGAAATGGGTAGGCACAAGCGCTGCTGCAAAAATCGGAGTTTTCAAGGGTAATGAAGCTACACCTGTTCATATATTTAACATAACCGGAAACGGTACTCAAAGCATAAGACTGCCCAAGTTTGATGAAAAGGGTCAGGAAATCACTTATGTAGTAAAGGAAATGGACGGAGATAACAAGGCTGGCGATGAGATAATAATAGACGGCAGAAGATATTCTGTCGGATATTCGGATAACAATACCATAACAAATACCGAGCAAAGGGTAGATATATCGGTAGAAAAGAAGTGGGTAAACACCGGGACGGCTGAAACTACGGTAGTATTGATGAAAAACGGACAGAGAGTAGCAGGCTCCGAGCAGAAATTGACAGCAGACAAGACAAGACACACATATACCGATAATATTAAAACTGAAAACGGCAAAGATATAAAATATACGGTAAGAGAGCTTGATGCTCAAGGAAACCTGATAGATACCGATAAGGATAATATATTAGTAGGAAAAGATATATTTAGGGTATCCTATGTCGACGATGAGGCAAATTATAAGACCACTATAACGAATACCGCTCCGTTAAAGGAAGTGGAGGTATTAAAGAAGTGGGTAGGTAAGGACGGAAGCCCTGCGAATGAATCGGACACCGAGCAGATAGAGGTAATCCTATATAAAAAAGTGGGAAGCGATGCGGAATATGTACCAACCACTCATAAGGCAGTATTGAAGAGCGGCAACTGGAGTCATAAATTTACCGATTTACCGGCTTATGAAAACGGAAAGCCCGTAGTTTACAGTGCGATAGAGATGATTCGCGGGCAGGCACTTAATAACGGAAAATCATTAAAGATGGACAACGGAGACAGCTATACCGCAAACTATGATTTAAGCGTTACCGACAAAATAGTCATTACCAATACAGTAGAACCCGATAATACAACTGTTGACATACCTTTCCTTAAGAGATGGAACAACCTGAATGGCAGCAAACAGCCTGACAGTATCAAGGTTCGTCTGTTATCAAGACCTGTGGGAGAGGATATGGACTTTACCGAGGTAACAATCGGAGGAGTTAAGCAGGAAAAAACCGTAGATGCAAATAGCGGCTGGAAGGGTGTTTTTAAAGGCTTGCCTTTAAGAGACAGCAATAAGAGGATACTTGAATACAAGATAGAAGAGGTGACTGTACCGGGATTTGCGCCTGTATACGACACAGAGGAAATAAACGGAGTAAAGACACAGGTTATCACCAATGTATCCGTTCCAAAGCTCTCAAAGACTGATCAAAAGGGCAGACCGGCAGGCGGTGCGAAATTTGAGCTGTGGAAGATGATAGATGACATAATAGGTAAAATAGGCATTCCTGTACATTCAAACATGGCGGCAAATCCGACACAAGAGGGATTAAACCCCGTTGTTGAAACAGTTGCTGATGCTAAGGCTGTCAACGTTTCTGAAGCGAAGTCTAACAGTTATAATATGACAATCAGCTTTGCCTTAGTAGGCGGAAATGAGAACATACCTGTAAAGGCGGCTCTTGTGGTGAACGGCGAAGCTTCGGGAGATGAAGAGATGTTTACGGCGAACAGGCGCATAGAAATGCCTGTAGTACTGAAGGATACGGATATGATAGCGGCTAAGTTCAGCTATCCGAGCTATATTAACATATCTAAGGACAACATAAGCTTTGATAAGGACAGCAGAACATTTACACTTACATTGCCTGAAGATATAGAGAATACGGCGCCGAAAGCGGCAGAGCTTAAAGATGATGAATTGAATAATGCCGAAAATGCGGCTGATACCGCTATAAAAGCGGAAGATAAGAATACAGATAAGGTGGCGGAAGCAGAAAATAAAGGAAATAAGGACAACGCTGAACAGGCGGCGCCGAAGGATGAAACACAGATAGATACAGGTGATGTATCAGCACGACCTTCTGAAAATGAAGGAGCTGCAACGAACGACACATCTGCAGATATTAATGTTTCTGAAAATAATGCTGACAGAGCTGTACCTGCACGTGATAATGTAGAAGAGGGTACAACACCTGAGGCATCAGTGATATCTATGATACATAGTGCCTCTGCGATAGGTAAAGTGACGGATTTAATCAGCGTTATCAGTGACAGTGTTCCGGTGAGCGCTATTTTAACTGAGATTGAAAAGGCTGCAAAATCGGTTATGGAGCCGCAGTATGAGAAGATAGCAGAAATAGTATCTGATCATAACGGAGCCATCGACCTTGATAAGCTTAACCTTGAGGACGGTGAATATTATTTAGTAGAGGTGAGTGCTCCGACCTCAAGACCCGAGGGTGCAAAGGAAGGCGACTATTGGAAGGCTGTAGATAAGAGTATTAAATATGAGTTTATTTTCGACGACGGTGACATAATACCTCAAAGCGAGAATATAAAAGATATTTATGATGCAGCCGGTAATTTGGTGGGTTATAGGATAGAGAACAGCTTTGTTGAGATACCTAATGATCCTCCGACACCTCCAACACCCCCAACACCTCCGGAGATACCTTACATACCTCCGAACACACCGGAGATACCTAATGATCCTCCGACACCTGATACTAATATACCTGAGGAGCCTGTTACATTGACACCTCCGCCGGTGCCGGATATAGTAATACCGGATTCACCGATACCGTTGAGTGATGATGATGAGCTCTTTGTAGCGGACGATGATATACCGTTGGACGGAATACCCAAGACAGGTGAAAACGATAATCACATAATGATGCTTTCAATGGCGGGTGCGGCAATAGGAGGACTTCTGTTTCTTCGTAAGAAAAAGAAGAAAAATGACGCATAACAAAAGATGAATATTAATATTAAAGTAGCTTATGCCTTGACGAATAAAATCGTCAGGGCATAGCCCTTTTTTAAATGTTTAAAAATCTTTTGAAAAATTATAAGCTTAAAATTTTATTTCTTGACACATGGTAAAATTGGTGTTATAATACCGATGTTGTTTATATTAAAGCAGAGTATCCGCTCTCACCTTGTGGCGAAAAGGCTTAACTTGGTTACTAAATTTTTGAAATTATTCAGATTTTTGACGGATTACTTTGCGTTATCCGTTTTTTTAATGCAAATATGGAGGTGGCGGTTATTAGCGATTTAATGATTAATGAACAAATTAAAGATAAAGAGGTAAGACTTATCGGTGAGAATGGAGAGCAGCTTGGAATAGTTGATTCTTACAAGGCATTAAGTCTGGCTAAGGAAGCGGAGCTTGATTTGGTCAAGATAGCACCGATGGCAAAGCCTCCGGTCTGCAAAATAATTGATTACGGAAAATATAAATATGAACAGGGAAGACGAGAAAAAGATGCTAAGAAAAAACAAAAAATCGTTGAGGTAAAGGAAATTAGAATGTCACCCAATATCGAGGGAAATGATCTTAACACTAAAATCTCCGCAGCTAAGAGATTTATTGAAAGAGGAGACAAGGTTAAAATCACACTTAGATTCAGGGGTAGAGAGATGGCTCATATGGACAAATCGAAGCATATACTGGATGATTTTGCCATGGCTGTTTCCGAAATTTCCATAATTGAAAAGGCAGCCAAATTGGAAGGACGTTCTATATCACTTGTTTTAGCGCCTAAGACTAAATAAAATTTTTAAGGAGGAATATATAATGCCGAAGTTAAAGACAAATAAATCAGTGGCTAAGAGATTCAAGGTCACAGGTACCGGAAAGCTGAAGAGATTTAAAGCGAATAAAAGCCATATCCTGACCAAGAAGACTACAAAGAGAAAGCGAAACTTAAGAAAAGCCGTAGTTACGGATAACGGAATAATAGATAACATGAAAAGAGCTATGCCATATATCTGATTTTGGCATATATTATTATCATCATTTAGGAGGTCAAAATGGCAAGAATTAAAGGTGGAATGAACGCCAGAGCAAAGCATAATAAGGTGTTGAAGCTGGCTAAGGGATATAGAGGAGCAAGATCAAAGCAGTACAGAATTGCCAAGCAATCAGTTATGAGAGGTTTGGCTATGGCATATAGAGGCAGAAAGGAAAGAAAAAGACAGTTCCGTCGCCTATGGATCGCAAGAATTAATGCCGCAGCCAGAATGAACGATTTAAGCTACAGCAAGCTTATGTTCGGTCTAAAGAAGGCAGAGATTATTATTAACAGAAAGATGCTTTCGGAAATGGCTGTTAATGATTATGAAGGATTTCAGAAGTTGGTAGAAATTGCAAAAAGTAATATTGCCTAATTATTGAAAATGTGTTAAAATAAAAGCAACGGCTAAAACTCGTTGCTTTTTATTCGGGGTGTGGCTCAGCTTGGATAGAGCGCTTGCTTAGGGAGCAAGAGGTCGCAAGTTCAAATCTTGTCACTCCGATTATTGCTTAATTTAATTTTTCTCTGTAATACAGGTTATGGAGAGGGGGTAATTATTGTGCATAATAATGTGATTTCACTAGTTTACTATATCACAGCTGTAATTTGTCTTATTTTTTTCGTTTATATGTTGACGGAAAACAATCTTACCGGTGACAAAAAGGTGCTTACTGCTGTCAGCTTTGCAATTATGCTTTGCTCCTTTTCCAGTTCACAGTTTTTAATATCTGATAACAGGCTTTCAGTCATATTGTTTTCATCAATAACCGTATCTTCACTCATATTTTCCTGTGTATCATTATTACATTTTTTTATACTCAGTATTCATTCGGACTTTAATAAAAAATTAAAGCTGCTATTGAGAACCTTATATGTGATTTCGATTTTATATCTGCCTGCATTCTTTATTTTTTATATAAATCAGTATAAGGACTTGGATCCGTCGGAATTTAAAGAATGTATCTGGACTATTTCCAAAGAACCGTCTTTAATAAAGATTGTGATATTTCCTATAATAATGGTGATTTTCGGAATATCTTTAAATATTATATCAAAATGCAAGGAAAGAGACTTTTTAATAAACACGAAGAAAAGGATGAATTACTATTTCGTTGCAGTAATTGTTCTTATAGCGGCAGCAGCCGTTGATTTTTTTACCGCTATATT
>JBGZAX010000043.1:0-4755 GCA_041844335.1 Lachnospiraceae bacterium | reverse complement strand
GTCCTATTATACAAAAAATCAGCATAAATGCTACTATTGCCAAGCCTACGATAGCCAGCTTATTTCTGAAAAACTGTTTTCTTACTATCTGTCCCGGAGTTAGAACGACGATTTCTTTTTCAAATTTATCCTGTTCTTCAAGATTTCTCTCAAAAATACTTTTTTGATTTTCCGACATCTCTACCTCCTAATACCTAACTCGCGGATCTACTACCGCATACAGTATGTCAGACGTTAACGTACCCAACTGAGTCATAGCGGCTATAAACATATTAAAACCCATTAAATAGGGTATATCTCCCGAATAAACAGCCTTAATAGCCACCGTTCCGAGACCCTCAATAGAGAAGATACCCTCCGTTATAACGGCTCCTGAAAAAAGACCGGGTATCATACCTCCTACTATCGTGACAACCGGTATTAAGGTATTCCTGAATGCATGCTTGTTTATTACCGTTCTTTCGGGAAGTCCTTTAGCTCTTGCCGTTCTTACATAATCGGCATTAAGAACCTCAAGCATATTGGTTCTGACATATCTTAAAAGCCCGCCTATACCTCCGATAACGAATACTGTTACAGGCAAAATAAAATGCTTTGCTAAATCTATCATGTGAGCTGCTCCCGTATAGTTGGCTCTTGCCGTAATCATTCCTGAGAGCGGCAAAACTCCTAAGCCTATGGCAAATACTCTTTTTAAAATTCCCGCAAAAAAATAAGACGGAAGAGAAATACCGAGCATTGCCAAAGCCACAATTATATAATCCGTATTCTGATACTGTTTTCTTGCTGCCAATATTCCTAAAGGAAGCGCCAATAATACCTGAAAAATCAACGCAAAAAACGCCAAAAAAAATGTTGGCGGAATGTGCTTTGCTATAATTTCAGTGACCGGTTTTTGATATATAAAGGAAATACCGAAATCTCCTTTCAGCGTGCTCTTCAACCAGTCAATATATCCTTCAACTACGCCCTTATCAAGACCGTAGGCTGTTTTCATTTTTGCCACCATTTCCGGTGTTATCTTAGGATTACCTGATGTGATATTGGTCACATAGTCTGTAGGCATATTTCTTATAATAAAATATAAGATAATAGACACACCCACTAACACAAATATACTGACAAGCAACCTATTTATAATATATCGCTTCATATTAACGAGAACCTGCTTTCATTTTATTTAAGAGGTTTATTCAAACATATCAGATGAACGGACAAAAGTCTATTCATCTGATAAAGATAATTTATTGATTTTTATTTAAATCACTGCATTTCTACAGTATGTATTTCCTGCGGGTATCTCCAATATGGAGTAACCTCTTTAGGAAGTGTATCAAGCTTAATCGTTGTAGCATTGTAGATTTCCATATTCTTTCTTTGGTATACGGGCATATAAACAGCCGCATCCATAATTATATCAAGCTCTTCTGCAACCAGCTTCTTTCTTTCCTCAAGGTCAAGAGTCTGCTTAACCTTTGCTATGATAGAATCAAGCTTATCATTATAATAATGGTGTTTATTTGAGCCGCCGTTACTTGAAAAAATCTGTGTCAAGTCACAATCCTTGGAATTTGCCCATGCCATTACCCACATATCAAGAGCCCCGGACTCCACCTTATCGGATAATACGCTGAACTGTAAATCATTTACTATAAGATCTCCTCCCATAGCCTCAAGGTCATTTTTCATCTGTGTCAAAATAGGGGTGGAGGGGTGAACCTTAGCATCGCCTACTCCGGCATTTACTACCAATTGCTTTCCATCCTTATTTACAAGCTTTCCGTCCTTCAAGGTATAGCCGGCCTTATCAAAATATTCCTTAGCCTTAGCTACATCATAGCCGTAATATTCCTTGGCATCGCTTGGATATTCTGGAAGTGTAGGAACCATAGGGCGTTCTATTACCTGTGCCAATTCTCCGTAATATGAAGATACCGCAGGTTTTCTGTTCATAAGGTGCATAAGACCCTTTCTTACATTAACATCAGGAATAGTCTTTGCATTTATTGCTATATAACCGTAGCCCGGATTATCAACCAGAGAATAAGACGCCTTATCGGTATTGTCCTTAATATTCTTCACGATTTCTAAAGATGCCGACGGATCTGTAATGTCTATTTCACCATTTAAAACCTTATCCACCTTATCTTCAGAATTAACTACCTGAAATTTAAGATTAGGTATTTTCGGAGCACCTTTAAAGAAGTTTTCATTAGCCTTTAATGTTACTATATTATTCTCATAGGATTCAAACACATAAGGTCCGTTGCCCAACGGTGCAGATGAAAGTGCTTTTACAGATGATAAATCTCCCTTTTTGAAATCCTTGCCGTAATAAGCCTTACTTAATATATTTTGATCGGCAAGATTGATATTTCCTATTATATCTACGGAATCCATAAGCACCGTACAGGTCAAATCATCTATCTTCTTTATACCTGAGATTTCGGTAACATCTATACCGTCATCCAAATTGCCCTTAGCTATCTGCTTTTTAAAATGAGGTACAGTATCATATTTGGTTTTATATTTCTCATACTCTACCTTTGCCACAGCTTCCAGCATTTTTTCAGGTGTATCTATCTTCTTAGCCTCATCCTCTTTAAATATTCCCTCGGATACAAGATATTCAGCCCATGTTCTGCCGTCGCCTATGTCGGATGTAATATCTCCTGTGAACCAGTTATCAATATTCGTAGCCTTGCAATATGTGAGGAAGTCTTCAAAGCTTATCTTATCGGGAGAATATTTTTTCTCCACTTCCTTTAATAATTTGTCATAATCGGGGGTATCATATAAATAATCCTTAAGACCCACTATATCCAATGTGTTGAATGTGCTGATACCGTCATAGGAAGGATCAGCCATACACATATATGTGAATATTACATCGTCAATAGTAACCGCCGAACCGTCGGAATTCTTAATACCCTCATTAAGCTTAATAGTGTAAAGCACCTGAGTATGTCCGTCTTCAGCTTTTAC
Source organism: Lachnospiraceae bacterium (assembly GCA_041844335.1). GTDB lineage: Bacteria > Bacillota > Clostridia > Lachnospirales > Lachnospiraceae > CAUUFM01. Next base: position 1,770 of record JBGZAX010000043.1, on the reverse strand, counting down.
CTCTTCCTGATCTATATGTCCCATCCAGTCTATTAAAACACCGTCTTTATCTCTTAAGGATATCGGTGACCACATCATATCAATTACCGTCGAATCCGGATTCGTGATGTAGAATAACGGGTTCCACACTCCGTTAAAGGTATCGGAACCTATTACCAAGCTGTCATACTGAGATGCACTCTTGGTATCATCCTGATTCGTTTGTGTTGTATTTTCCGTCTTTGCATCGGGTGCGGCATCACTGCTTTTCTTATTTCCGCACGCCGTCATGGAAAATGCCATTATAGCTGCCAAAACACCGGCTAAAATTCTTTTTTTGATCATATTTTTTCATTCTCCTTTCAAATCTTTATAAATCAGGCATTTGAAAAACGCCTGTATTCATCTATACCTAAATGATGATACGCTCATCTAAAGATAACTATATATTATACCAACTTTTCCAAATCCTTTACCAGATTTTCTATAGTACCGTCGGCATAGGGTACCTTAAGCTTGGTCTTAGCTATCATATCCTCATAAAAACACTTTGCGGAAAGCTTACAAAGATTTAAATAATCTGAAAACGCTCCCTTAAAATCATTTTTCATTATTATGAAATATTGAAGGGCACAAAGCTGTGCAAGCACATAATCAATATAGTAAAACGGCATAGCAAAGATATGCTGCTGCTTCTGCCATATCCCGCCTTTAGAAAAAAAACTGTCATCATCATAATTAATATGAGGTCTGTACTGCCTTTCCAAATCAAGCCATACCTTTTTCCTATCCTCGGGTGTCATATCGGGATTGTCGTAAACTATATGCTGAAATTCATCCACCATACAGCCATATGGTATAAAACAAATAGAGTCCTCCAAATGCTGTTTTCTGTAGTCGTTCCCTCTATCCTTAAAGAAAAGGTCCGCATATTTTTCCGTAAAGAACTCCATAGACATTGAGTGTATCTCCGCTGTTTCCATAGTGATATCATTGTGCTCGATTATTTCATCATCAGCCACATAATAGCCCTGAAAAGCATGACCGCACTCATGTGTTATAACATCCACATCGTGACTTGTTTCATTAAAGTTCGCAAATATGAACGGAGATTTATATCTTGGGATATAGGTCATATAGCCGCCTGCTCTTTTTGTCTTTCTGCCGACTACGTCAAACAGCTCATTTTTTCTCATAAAGCTGTAAAACTCATCCGTTTCGCTTGATAAATCCTTATATAACTTAGCACCGAGCTCAAGCTTTTCTTCATCAGTTCCATAAGGTACCGGATCCCCCTCCTTAAAATATACGCCGTTGTCAACATAGCTCAGTTTATCAAGACCAAGCCTTAATCTCCTGTTTTCGTGAATTTTATCGGCAAGAGGAACCAGATATTTTTTAACATAGGCTCTAAGCTTTTCTATTTCCTCTCTTCCGTAGCTGTTTCTTCCCATTCTTATATATCCGAGCGGGGTAAAATTATCAAATCCTAAAGCCTTAGCCTGCTTTGTCCTGTTTTCAATTAAATCGGCATAAATCTTATCAAGCTCTTCTGCGTTTTGATTAAAAAAATGTCCCATTTTTTCATATGCCTGTTTTCTTATCTCTCTGTCTTTATTGACAAGATACGGCTGTAGAAGTGATAAGTTCAACTCTTTCCCATCAAAATCAATCTTGGCTGTTGCAATGAGCTTACCATAATTGAATTTCAACGTATTTTCCTCCTGCATTAAAGGTAATATCTCTTCACTTATAGATTTGGCTCTAAGTTCAATATTCTTAAATGCCACC
>JBGZAX010000042.1:0-17565 GCA_041844335.1 Lachnospiraceae bacterium | reverse complement strand
TATGTCAATATAGGGTTGGTTCTACCACATAGGTATTGTCATTTTATCTTATTCAGGTAACCGCCCTTCATACATAATGCTTAACTCCCCGTAAATCTGAGCCCAGTTTCGTATTGTTGCAGTCCATTTCTTAGTTGCTTCAAATGTAGCTAAATATAAAGCCTTAAGGAGAGCTGTGTCGCTTGGAAATACGCTTCTCTGCCTGTTAAGCTTACGGTATGTAGAATTAAGTGATTCTATGGCATTGGTAGTATATATAACCTTTCTGACATCTGAAGAAAACTTGAAAATAGGAGAAACGGCATCTCGGTTATCCTTCCAGCGTTTCATTGAGTTTGGATATTTTGGTGTCCATTTTTCAGTTACGTGTTCAGCTATTAGCGCTTTCTTTTCGTCAGAAGCCTGATAAATACTCTTCAAATCTGTAGCAAAAGCCTTCCGGTCTCTATCCGGTACATATTTCAGCGTATTCCTGACCTGATGAACAATACATCCTCTTGGAATAGCTACATCCATATCTCCATAGCTTGTGTGCATGGTTTTGTTTGAATGTCCATTTCGAGTGTTATCCGTTTCTTTGTTTCGACAGTCATACTTGGAATAACCTAATTCCTCATTCAGTTCTTCATCTAAAGCACCTTCCAGAAGAACAGACATCATGTCACGCATGATACTGTTTACATCGGTGCCGTCTTTGATACTGATATCATTATTTTTCAGATAATCACGCATCATTTCTCTCATTGCTGCTTTTTGTGGGCTGTCTTTTCTTCTTGCCATAAAAATAACCTCCAAACTGAGTGATTTTATCTTACATCAGTTTGGAGATTTACACAAACTTTGGGATACTCCCTGTTTTTCTTAGCGTTTTTTATGATTTCTTATATCATTTTTTGGCTTTGGTGAGCTTTCCGCTTGAAATATCAAGTACATAGAGCATCGGTTTAAAGTCTTTGTCAAATTTTGTTACATTTATTTTATCATCTATTTTATATACCTGAATAGCATTTATCTTTTTCCCTATTTTTTTCTTATTATTACCGTCTTTATCCACCGAATAAAGCTGTCCCGTAACATCATTTTCAGCCTTATACCTTATAATATAATAATAAAACAGCTTATTATCGTGTACAAACATACTTATAACATTTTTAGATATTTTCTTGGGTTTTCCGCCGTCTATGCTCACCATATTAAGGTCATTAGGACTTACGTCATACATAAGAGGCATGTAGAAAAAATTATTTTCAAGCAACTCTATGTTGCCGCAATCATTTATTATAGTTTTTGTTTCATATGTATTCAGGTTCATTTTTACCAGCTTCGATTTCATATCGTCCGTTGTATAGGAATAATAGATATTATTATCAAATGCAAAACGGATATACGGAAACATATTTTCGCCATTTATAGTAGTCGCAGCTTTCAGATTTTCACCATTTAGATCAGACTGATTGATTGAAGGATTTTTATAGTTTTTCATATTGTTATCAGTATAGCTGACAAAAAACAGCTTATCTTCATATATGACTATTCCGCTCAGAATATTATTAAAGGTTTTAAGCAGATTTTTTTTCGAGTCCTGTTTTTTGTATATTTTAAGTGTGCTGATAGATTGATTCGGAACAAGCTCGTAATAATAGTCCTGATAGTTATATGAGGTTTTTGCGGGATTATAATTTTTGTCAAGATTGATTTCGACAAATATGCTCTTTTTGCTTTCAGCTTTAGCCGTATCGGCTGTAAGAGGAATGAACAGCAGTATGAGCAGTGTAAAAAATATTGCTAAGCTCTTAAAAATTTTTCTCATATTTTTATATCTCCTTATATTGAATTTTATATATTTACATTTATAACTTAAGATAACTATAACTCATTATTTTTTATTTGTCTATATATTTCTAATTATCCAAAAAACCTATAAAATCCGTTTTTTAAAAATTTAAATAAATGTCAGTTTGCATATATCATGGCTCTGCCTGCAAAAAAGGTTGAAAACAATCCTTTGTATAAGATTAAAAAGAAGCAGATTTAAGCAAAAGGAGACAGTAAAGATGTTAATATTTTAACTTATGCCGAATATTTATAAAAATCAAAATCTAAATCTCCTATGATAGCTTGCATATATTGTTTTTTTATAATATAATTATTGCTACGGCAAGCTTTATTTACCTATGTTGAAAGGATATTTATATGGGACATAAGATAATTACAATTAGCAGGCAATACGGCAGCGGCGGACGAAATGTCGGGCTTAAGATTGCACAGCGTTATAATATGGAGTATTTTGATAAAGAGCTTTTGGAGGAGGCTGCCAAAAAAAGCGGAATCAGCAAGGAATTATTCGAAATGCATGATGAAAAACCGATGAACAGCTTTTTATTTTCTATGGTTTCTGACGGATATTTTTTCGGGTATCCATCTGTAAATTCTTATGGAGATATGCCGATAAGCCAGAAAGTGTTTTTGGCGCAGTTTGATACGATTAAAGAAATTGCAAAGGAAAGATCCTGTGTTATAGTGGGTAGATGTGCCGATTATGCACTTCAGGGCTTTGACGATGTGATAAATGTGTTTGTATCCGCCGATATGGAAACCCGACTTAAAAATGTGATGCTTGAAACGGGAGATACGGAGGAAAAGGTCAGAGATTTGATAATGAAGGTCGATAAAAGGCGGACAAGCTATTATAATTATTATACTAATAAAAAATGGGGTGCGGCTGAAAGCTATGATCTATGTGTAAACAGCAGTATAATCGGTGTAGATGGTTGTGTGGAAACTATAGTTAAATTTGCGGATTTAGTTCAAGAGAGCAAGGAAAGAATATAAATTATTTAAGGAGATTAAAATTATGATAAGAAGAAATGAAACAGCAGCAGTTTTGGTTGACTACCAGTATAAAATTATTGCAAGTATGGGAAAAAAGGATGAGCTTTTAGAAAACAGCGTAAAATTGGCAGAGGGGTTAAAAATTTTAGGGATACCCATCTATAAGACCCAGCAATATACAAAGGGTCTCGGTGCAAGCGCAGATGAAATAAACAAAGCTTCAGGGCTTGCTGAAGATGACTATTTTGAAAAGAAAAAATTCAGTGCCTTTGATGTGATAAAAGACAGTATAATCGGCAAAAAGTATGTAATTGTCTGTGGCATAGAGGCTCATGTTTGTGTATTGCAGACGGTACTTGAACTGATAGAAAACGACTATATTCCGGTGTTGGTTGCGGATTGCATTGACAGCAGATCATATGAAAATGTGAAAATAGCTATAAAAAGGGCTAAAAGAGAGGGAGCTATAATAACAAGCTGCGAAGCATTGTTATTTGAACTGTTGGGAAGTGCAGATGCGGCTGAATTTAGAGATATTTCAAAGCTGATAAAATAGTTTCAAAATTTGTATATAATTCACTCAATATTCACCTGTAAAAACTTTACTTTTACACAAGGCTATGGTATCATACTATATTATTATTTTGTATGCATCTATAGCTCAGTGGATAGAGCGGCGGTTTCCGGAACCGAAGGTCGAAGGTTCGAATCCTTTTAGATGCGGTTTTTTCGGAGCTTATAAAAAATTTTGATAAGGAGAGAGTATGTATAATGATTTAAAAGATAAGGGGCAGGAGTCACAGGGAAAAAATGATAAAAGTGAGTCAAAGTTTGTAGAAGTTATAAAAAGTATAGCGGAGATTTTGATAGGATTTTTGATTGCACACAAGCAATATTTTATTCCCTGTATTATTTTATGCTGCATTATTTCTTTTATGGCATCATCCGAAGACAGCCTGAGATTTTTACCTAAAGCGGATAAGGGCACGAAGGCAGTCAAGGAAGTAAAAAATGATAATAAAGAAGAAAATAAAACAGATGAAATAAATACAGACAACAAGGTTAATGGAGCTGATAAAGACAGCAAAGATGATAATAAAGATAAAGATGAGAGCGGTGATATTCCGAAGATAGAGCTGCCGGAAACAGTGACCAATCCTTTAATACTGAATAAGGATAAGGAGCTGAATAAATTTATAAAGGGCTATTATGCCGCCATTGAAAAAGCCGATATTGATGAAGTGAAAAAACACGTCGATGTATTAAGCGATATTGAAATAAACTCTATCAGACTCAAGTCAAAGGCAAGAGAGACACATAAAGACATAAAGGTTTATACAAAAAACGGACCGGAAGAGGGCAGCCTGCTGGCTTATGTTTCACTTAAGGTAAAGTTTAGAGACATAAATACCTTGGCTCCCGGAATTGAACCGTTATATATAAAAAAAGATGATGAGGGATACGTAATAATAAACAGTATGAATTCATCGGCTGAGGAGCTGCAATATACTAATGAGGCAGAAGAAACCGAGGATGTAGTTGAGCTGTTTGCAAAGGTTGATGATGAATATAGGGAGGCTTGTTCAAAGGATAAGGATTTGGTGAGACTGCTTAAGGAAAACGGATACGCAGTGCCTGAAGCCAAGTCGGAAAATAAAGATAATAAGGACAAAGAAGATAATAAAGAAGATAACAAGGATAAAGAAGACACAAATAGTAAAAAAACTGAAACAAAAGATCAAGCTGAGGCTACACAAAAAGCCGAAAATAGCAATAACAAGAAAAAACCCGGCAAGTTTAAAGGTAAGAAATACATTTTAACCGATGGAATAAGAATTAGAGCTAAAAAATCTACAACCTCAGATGTAAAAGCGACCGCTATAAAAGATGATATTATACAAATTATAAAAACTTATAAAAAGGGCGGATGGGTCAAGGTTAAGCTTACCGCAAACGGTCAGAGTGTGGAAGGATTTATGAAAAAAGACGTATTGCTTAAAAATTCTAAATTGAAGAAGTGATATATTAAAATGGGCTATGAAATCAAGCGTTTTTACAAGCGTTAAGTAGCTCATTTTAACTTTGTTTATGGAGAGTAAAAATTAATGAAATTATTTTTAATGACGCTTGGCTGCGATAAAAATAGAGTTGATGCGGAGGAGATGCTGACTGAACTTGATAAAAACGGTTTTGTATTTGTTGCAGATGAAAGCATTGCAGAGGTAATAGTGATAAATACCTGTTGTTTTATAGATCCTGCAAAGGAGGAGAGCATTGAGGCAATCTTGGAAATGGCTAAATATAAAGATGACGGTGCTTGTAAATATCTGATTGTAACAGGATGTATGGCTCAAAGATATAAAGATGAAATATTAAAAGAAATTCAAGAGGTCGATGCCGTGGTTGGAACCACCTCCTTTGACTACTTGGTTCAGGTGATAATTAGTTTGGAACAAAAAAAAGAAAGGCAATGTATTATAAACAGTAATAATAGAGAGCTTGAAAGACCTGTAGACAGGATTTTAACAACTCCAACGCATTATGCTTATTTAAAAATTGCGGAAGGCTGCAGCAAATGCTGCAGCTACTGTGCGATACCCTCAATAAGAGGCAGGTATCGCAGTTTTAAAATGGAGAGTCTTATAGCACAGGCAAAGTCTATGGCGCAAAAGGGCGTAAAGGAGATAATAATAATAGCTCAGGAAACCACAATTTACGGAATGGATCTATATAAAGAAAAAAGGCTTCATATTTTATTAAATGAGATTTCAAATATAGACGGGATAGATAGAATAAGACTCTTATATAGTTATCCGGAAGAAATTTATGATGAGCTGATAGAGTGCATGATGAAAAACCCTAAAATCTGTCATTATATGGATATGCCGATACAGCATTGTAACGATGAAATATTAAAGCTTATGGGTAGAAAAATAGATAAGAGAGGCATAATAGATGTTGTAGATAAATTAAGAAAGGCTATGCCTGATATAGTCTTAAGAACCTCTTTAATTACAGGCTTTCCGACAGAAAGTGAAGAGCAGCACAGGGAACTGCTTGGGTTTTTGGAAGATATTGAACTTGATCATGTGGGCGTTTTTACCTATTCTATGGAAGAGGGTACAAAGGCGGCGACCTTGGATCATCAAATAGACGAAGATACCAAGCTTAGGCGTCAGGAGGAGCTGATGCTTACACAAAAGAAAATGCTTAACAGGATAAATCAAAAATGGGTAGGAAAGACACTTATCTGTATTATTGACGGGTATTTGGCGGACGATAATATCTATGTGGCACGATCATACGCCGATTCTCCTGATGTGGATTCTCTTATATTTGTAGGTTCTGACAGAGTATTGAACAGCGGAGATAAAATAAGAGTAAAGATAGAAAAATATAGTGATTATGATTTTATAGCTACGGAGGTTGTTTGAATGAATTTGCCGAATAAGCTTACTTGTCTTAGAGTTATAATGATACCGTTTTTTGTGTTTTTTATGTCTGTAAATGTTTTTGGCGGAGATATTGACAGATATATGGCTTTAGCTCTTTTTTGCATAGCCGGCTTTACCGACTTTCTTGACGGTTACATTGCAAGAAAGCATAATCTTATTACGAATTTCGGTAAGTTTATGGATCCGTTGGCGGATAAGCTGCTTGTGGTTTCGGCTATGATCTGTCTTATGGAAAACGGAAGATTTCCAAGCATCGCTTTACAGATAATAATAGCCAGAGAGTTCATAATCAGCGGATTTAGGTTGGTGGCATCTGATAACGGTAAGGTTATTGCCGCAAGTATGATGGGGAAATTTAAGACCGTTTGCACTATGGTTACCATGATTGTCTTATTGTTGCAAATAAAGGGTGCAATACAATTAGAAAATATGTTGATAATCTTAACAGTGGTGCTCACAATACTTTCGTTGATTGAATATATTTATAAAAACAAAAATGTGATTTTAGATGAAAAAATATAAAGGAGAAAGATGGTAGTAGAAATAATCAATGTAGGAACAGAGATTTTACTTGGAAACATAGTAAACACGAATGCCTGTTTTTTGGCGAAAAAATGTGCAGATCTGGGATTGAACCTGTATCATCACCAGGTTGTCGGAGATAATTTGCAGAGACTTGTAGACACTCTGAAGCTTGCAAGCAGCAGAAGTGATATTATTATTTTATCCGGCGGTTTAGGTCCTACGCTTGATGATATGACAAGGGAGGGCTTATCATCATTTTTAGAAATGCCTTTAATCTTAAATGATGAGATAAAAGACAAGCTCGAGGGATTTTTTAATTCGAGAAATATAAAAATGACTGAAAATAATTTAAGGCAAGCCATGGTAATTAAGGATGCAATTGTCATAGAAAATCATAATGGTACTGCGCCCGGAATGATAGTTGAAAAGGATAGTAAGATCTATATTTTACTTCCCGGGCCTCCATTTGAATTAGAACCGATGTTTTGTGATATAGAAAAATATATCAGAGCGAGGTTCAGCGGTCTGATATATTCAAGGACATTAAAGCTGTGCAACATATCGGAAAGTGTTCTTGAGACAAGGATGATGGACTTGCTTGAAAGTAAAAATCCTACAGTTGCCATTTATGCCAAGATTGCCGCAATAGACATCAGAATAAGTGCTATGGCTGATAATAGAGAAGGTGCCATTAAGCTTATTGCGCCTGTAGAGGCGGAGCTAAAAAAAAGATTTGAAAAGAACATATTCTCTGATGATGAAAATGCGACTATCGAGTCCACAGTTCTTGATCTATTAAGAAAGAAAGGACAGACATTGGCGGTTGCCGAGTCCTGTACAGGCGGACTTCTATCGAGCAATATTGTAGAAAATCCGCACGCATCTGATGTATTTAAAATGGGAGTGGTCACATATTCAAATGAATCAAAATCAGAGCTGCTTGGAGTTCCTAAAATGGTTATTTTAAGACACGGAGCGGTAAGTTCGAATACGGCGGAGGCTATGTGCGTAGGACTTTTTGAAAAATATAAGGCTGATGCAAATATTGCAATTACAGGCGTTTCAGGGCCCGACCACAGTGAAAATAAGCCTGTAGGGCTTGTCTATATTGCCTGCAGCTATGAAGGAAGAATAAATATAGTGGAGCACAGATTTAAAGGAAATCGGAATATTGTAAGGAACAGAGCTGCAAAATTTGCGATTACGTTACTTAGAGATATGATTGTCGGAATAAAATAATATAAGGAATATTTGAATAATGAGTTTTGATGCACGTTTAAAAAATGAGATAAACAGGAGAAGAACCTTTGGCATTATTTCGCACCCCGATGCCGGAAAGACCACGCTTACAGAAAAGTTTCTGTTATACGGAGGGGCTATAAATACCGCCGGCAGCGTAAAGGGCAAAGCTACTGCAAAGCATGCGGTATCGGACTGGATGGCTATTGAAAAAGAAAGAGGAATTTCAGTCACTTCATCGGCTATGCAGTTTGAATATGATGATTATTGTATAAACATATTGGATACTCCGGGGCATCAGGATTTTTCGGAGGATACCTATAGAACGCTTATGGCTTGTGATGCGGCTGTTATGGTAATAGATGCTGCAAAAGGAGTGGAGGCACAGACCAGAAAATTATTTAAGGTATGTGTAATGAGACAAATTCCTATTTTTACCTTTATAAATAAGATGGATAGAGATGCTCTTGACAGCTTTGAACTGTTGGATAACATAGAAAAAGAGCTTAATATAGCGACATATCCTGTTAACTGGGCTATCGGCAGCGGCAAGGATTTTAAAGGAGTTTATGACAGACAAAAAGAAGAGGTGATCTTATACAGTGATACCTTAAAGGGTACAAAAGAGGGCTTAACTAAAAAGCTGAAGCTTGATGAAAGTCTCGATTTGATAGGAGATGATGCTTTTGAAAGCTTAAGGGCGGAATTGGAGCTTCTTGACGGAGCCGGAGCTGAATTGGATATAAAAGAGGTTCATAAAGGAAAACTGTCACCCGTATTTTTCGGTTCGGCACTTACTAATTTCGGTGTAGAAATATTTTTGCAGTATTTTCTTAAAATGAGTACCGCACCATTACCGAGACTTACCGATACGGGAATAATTGAGGCTACAAATCCCAAGTTCTCAGCCTTTGTTTTTAAAATTCAGGCAAATATGAATAAGGCTCATAGAGATAGAATAGCTTTCATGAGAGTTTGTTCGGGAGTTTTTGATGTTGAGGATGAGGTTTACCATATACAGGGAAATAGGAAGTTCAGGCTCTCTCAGCCTCAGCAGATGATGGCTGATGACAGACATATCATAAAAAATGCCTATGCGGGAGATGTGATAGGTGTATTTGACCCCGGTATATTCTCTATCGGAGATACGGTTTGCGATCCGTCTATGAAAATAAGGTATGAGGGAATACCCACATTTGCTCCTGAGCACTTTGCAAGGGTTCGTCAGGTGGATACTATGAAAAGAAAGCAGTTCGTTGCAGGGATAGATCAGTTGGCAAAGGAGGGTGCTATTCAGATATTTAAAGAAATAAATTCAGGACTTGAAGAAATTATAGTCGGAGTGGTAGGGGTCTTGCAATTTGACGTGCTTAAGCATAGATTAAATACCGAATATAATGTAGAAATTAATTTAGAGGGTTTGCCGTTCAGGTATATCAGGTGGATAGCCGATTATGAAAGCGTTGATGTTGATGCGCTTAACGGTACCGCCGATATGAAGAAAGTAGCGGATCTTAAGGATAGACCGTTGCTTTTATTCGCACATGAGTGGAGCGTACAGATGACGATTGATAGAAATAAAGGATTAAAGCTTGATGAATTTGCTAAAAATTAATGTGAAAAATTATGAGAATACTTCACTTATCCATTGTGCCTTGGCGTAAATGGTCGGATCTTCCTATTAACAAATTCTTTTTTGGTTTCTCTCTCCTTATAACCCGGGTCGAACGATTGCAAGCGGGTACGACCGTTTCTGATCCGGTAGTGGGAGAGAGCTGTATTTTCTTTTAAATTTTCGTTTAGCTGTTAAGGAGATAGGTCATCTCATACCACTTTTCACATCCCCATGTCGAGCCGGATAATCCCCGATTTGTAAACCCCATCTTTTTATAAAACTTTATTTTGTTTTTAAGGCAAGTTAAGGTTACCGTTTTTCTGCCGTGCTCACTTTCTCTGCGCAAATAACGATAAACAATTTCATGTGCCAGCCCCTGTTTTCTGTATTCCGGCAAAACATCCAGCCCCAGCAGCATAATATTTTTTCCATCTGTCTGATGTAAAGAAGCATCCGTGAAGAACTCGTCTCTGAACATATACTCATTCGTTGCAATTCCGTTAAGGAAACCTGCAACTTTTCCGTTATCCTTATCAATTGCAACCAAAAACAAATCAGATGCAGCCTCAATACGTTCTCTCATATGTTGTTCTGAGCAAGCTTCATTTGGCGGAAAACATACTTGTTCTATATTTACAACCCGGTCTATATCTGATGTGTTTATGGTTCGAAATTCAAATCTCTCCAACATCGGCTTATCGGAAAATTCATATCGTTCAAGCAGTTCTTTTGCTTTATTTCTCCCATTTTCGGTAAGATATAGATATTTTTCATACCCTGTCCGGTTTCGAGGCTGACACAATAATTTTTCGTCTTCCAGTTCTTCCAAAGTATCAAAGTCATAGCCCTTCCAACTTATCTCCCTATATCTGCAAAATCCATTATTATCCTGTCGCCTCGTCAAATATATAAGCATAAGCGATAATTCTTTGACAGTATCTTCATACGATTTTTTCATAGTAAATACTCCTCCTGATCTTAAAATCATTTATGTTTTTTGATATCCAATCTTTTTTTAAGAGTGTAAAAGAAACCGAACAGCTTTTCCTTTTCGTCCGACCATATCTTACTTACCCTGTCTATCGCTATGACAAATATTGCCACCGCAGAGTAATCCTTGGCACTGACAATTATTCCGGTCAATTCCAATACAATAATTACCAAGTAAAAAGTAAACAGTATTGTTCTTTTTGGCAGTGCAGAAATAAAATCAACTCCTATTTTCGAACCTAAATAAAGCGGTTGAGCGTATTTCGAGGCCCTCTCTATCCTTCTTGCCAGAAATTTTGACATTTTACTATAACACCAATCTGATGTAATAATCAGGGATTGAACTGCAAAAACAAATAAGCTGATATTTTGAGCGAATTTTTCATCCACTCCCAATACTCTTGCCAATACATAAGCTACATCACTATTATCTATGAAAAAGTAGATTATAAAATAAACAAATAGAAATGCAATAAAAATTACAAGACACAAGCTAAGCAAACGCAACGGCTTGAAAATTTCTCCCTTATAAGTATCTTTTTTATTATTCCGGATCAACATCTGGCATCCTCCTTTGTTGTGATTTTGCCATGACACAAGACTGATATAATTATCATTGATATCAGTTGCCGATAGCTAAAAATTTATCAAGTATAAGCTCCAAATCGCTCATATTGCTCATATCATTCATAATGGATTTCAATAGCTGCACATGATCCGTTATAATTCCATTAACCGATGAATATATAAAACGCTTCATGGATTCCTCATTGTTTACAGTCCATACAATTGCACGCTTTCCCTTATTCAAAATTGAAGAAATGTTTTTTTCGGTTGCTTCCCGTTCTTCCATCATAAGATAATCCCCGATCATCTTATCTGAATCTCCGATAGCAAAAAAGTACAAATATCCGGATTTTATTTCAGGATACTTGTTTTTGATATATTTTATTATGTTATAATCAAGCGAAATCAAAACAATTTCCGTTTCCATCTCTCTCTCTCTGACCATTTCTATTACATCATCGACCATTTTTTCATCTGCTGTCTTCCCCTTAAGTTCAAGATACAATCCTATATTGCCTTTTGCCGCATCAAGAAATTCTTCAAGGGTAGCCACCCTCCGAGCCGGTCTTTCGGAGTTGAAATGATCCTTTATCATCAGCTTCTTTATCTCACTTAAGTCCATTTTTTCTGAAGACTTGGCAACTCCTGCCAATCGACGGAAATCATTATCATGATTGATAATATAATGCCCGTCCTTTGTTCGCTGAATATCAATTTCACTCCATGTAGCTCCCTCTTTTATCGCCTCCAAAAGTCCTTCAAGGCTGTTTTCAGCCGCAAGATCACCTCCGCTGCGATGTGCTATTATATCAATATTTTTTGTAGTATAAAATATTTTTTCAAAATTCTGCGCTACAGGAACTGAGTAAATGCCTGCTGAAATTAAAAATAAAATTAAAATTCCCAACATGAAAATTTTTGCACTTTTTTTAATATACTGAGTTTTTTCAACAGGTTCAACATTTTTGTACGCTTCAAATACAAATTTTTCGTGTCCATTTTCCGCATACTCATATAAAATGTCGGTAAGCTTTGTAAAAAAATATGGAACTGACATAATAAAAAAATATGTTACAAATCCCGATACAACTATCAAAAGAAATATTGCCGTCATTCTTTTTAAAAATATATCTATATTGGTTTTAAAAAGAAGTTCCGTACCTAAATAAACTAAAATTACCGGCACAATACCGGCGATTGAAAAAACCGCCATTTTTTTTACAAAAAAATCCAATATGAATTTTATCCACCGTCCCTTTAATAAAGCAGCAGATTTTTTCATTGCAGGTCCTATTGATTCATTTCCAAGTATCATATAATGAAATGTGAAAATGTATCTTATACTTATAAATATGAGTAATGTAAACATAATAGTGTAAATTGTAAGGTATACACTGTTCTCCTGTATGGCTTCCGCTATAAAATTTGGAATTTTAAAATTTCCGGTTATTGATAAATTAATCCCTACACCTGTCAGCGGGGCAAGTACAGCCAAATATGCGAGAATTATAATTCCTTTAAAAGACAACAGATTCCTTGCACTTTTTAGAGACACTGCAAAAAGCACTCTCGCACTGAACTTCATCTTGTTCTCCTTTATCAGAGCGCTTATAACTATAAGGGAATTGATATCAAAGGCAGCCACAACCATAACCAGTCCGACAGTAAGTATTAAAAGTCCCAGCCCTTGAATACTGAATAAAAATGATCTGAAATCTCCACTTGATATACCGGGTCTGCCAGAAGAATAGATAAGATGTTTTATAAGTAACGAATATATCGGAACTATAATAAGTCCTATAATTCCTTTAGTTAAAATCTGAAACCATGTATACAGCCAAATAAGCTCTTTGTTAAATTTTATCAAAGTCATCCTCCTCATATAAATAATATAAAAATTATAGCCTTGGAAATTACATCATTTATCATCAAGATTTTGTCAAATTCCGTCATTTCCGCAAGCACATAACCATTATCGGGAATTATAGCATATTTTATTTATTGTTTCTATAATTTTCAGCAAAAAACGTGTGCTGACTGTATCAAAAAATAACGGTCCCCTTTATAGGCTGTCCCGTGCCAAAAAACAGATGTGATTTATAATAGCTGCAATTTAAACAATTCGCTAAAAATTAATGTGGAAAAGGACTTGACAAAAGAAAAAATTTGATATATTCTGAAGAGTGCATTATTGTCTAAAAATATAGATTTTTACATTGGTTGCCAAAGAACCTAATCTTTTGTTTAAGGAGAAGTAGATGGAAAAACACAGAATTAGCCCTGTAAAAAGTGCTAGAAATGTAAGAATGAGCTTTTCAAGGCAGACAGATATGCTTGAAATGCCGAATCTTATAGAGGTACAGAAAAATTCTTATAATTGGTTGCTAAATGAAGGACTTGACGAAGCTTTTAATGAAATTTTTCCAATAGAAGATCACGGGGGTCAGTTGAGACTTGAATACAAGGGGATAGATCTACGTAGAAATGAAATAAAGCGTTCAATTAGCGAATGTAAGGAAAGGGATGTAAATTACGCTGCTCCTTTATATGTGAAGGTGATATTAAGAAACATGTCATCTTCAGGGCCTGAGCTTAAAGAAAAGGTTGATGAAATTTTTATGGGAGAAATGCCTGTTATGACCGAAACAGGCTCTTTTATTATAAACGGAGCTGAAAGAGTAATAGTAAGCCAGCTTGTTAGGTCTCCCGGAATTTATTATGATATAGCACATGACAAAATAGGAAAAAAATTGTTTTCCAGTACAGTAATACCGAATCGCGGAGCATGGTTGGAGTACGAAACGGACTCCAACGATGTCTTTTATGTACGTGTAGATAGAACCAGAAAGCTGCCTGTAACGGTTTTAATAAGAGTTATGGGAATTACTTCAAATGAGGATATTATCGAATTTTTCGGTGACGAGCCTAAGATTAGAGCCACAATTGAAAAGGATATTTCAACTAATCAGGATCAGGCTTTTTTGGAGTTATATAAAAAAGTAAGACCGGGCGAGTTGCAGGATATCAACAGTGCAAGAAGTCTTGTTACCGGTATATTTTTCGATTCCAAAAGATATGATCTTGCAAAGGTCGGCAGATATAAGTTTAATAAAAAGCTTAATCTTGAAAACAGAATTGCAGGTCATATTTTGGCGGAAGATGTAATTGATGAAATAAACGGTGAAATATTGGCACAAAAGGGAGATGAAATCACTTTAGAAAAGGCAAGAGAAATTCAGAATGCCGCTGTTAGAAGTGTTACCTTGGAATGTGGCGACAGAAGTGTAAAGGTAATTTCAAACTTGATGGTGGAGATTACAAATTTTGTTGACATAGATAAGAAAGCTTGCGGTATTAAGGATCTTGTTTATTATCCAGTTTTAAGAGAAATTCTAGAATATTCCGATAATATTGAAGATATTGAAGCAAATATAAAATCAAGAATATCGGAGCTTGTTCCTAAGCATATCACAAGAGATGACATATTAGCATCAATTAATTATAATATACACTTGGAATATGGAGTAGGTAACAAGGACGATATCGATCATCTTGGAAACAGACGTATAAGAGCTGTGGGAGAGCTTTTGCAAAATCAGTACAGAATAGGGCTTTCAAGGATGGAGAGAGTGGCAAGAGAAAGAATGGGAATACAGGATCAAAGTGCATCCGTTACACCTCAATCTCTTATAAATATTAAGCCTGTTACCGCTGCGGTAAAGGAGTTTTTCGGCTCATCACAGTTATCTCAGTTTATGGATCAGAATAATCCTTTAGGAGAGCTTACTCATAAAAGGCGTTTATCGGCATTGGGACCCGGCGGATTATCAAGAGACAGAGCGGGTTTTCAGGTGCGTGACGTTCATTACACTCATTATGGCAGAATGTGTCCGATCGAAACTCCTGAGGGACCGAACATAGGACTTATAAACTCTCTTGCTTCCTATGCCAGAATAAATCAGTATGGCTTTATTGAGGCGCCATATAGGAAAATAGACAGAACAGATCCTATGAATCCCAGAGTTACTGATGAAGTGGAATATATGACGGCTGATGAAGAGGACTTATATCATATAGCACAAGCATCGGAGCCGCTTGATGAAGAGGGTCATTTCATTAATAATAACGTATCGGGAAGATATATGGATCAGACTCAAACCTATGAGAAACATATGTTCGAGTATATGGACGTTTCACCGAAAATGGTATTTTCGGTGGCTACGGCACTTATTCCGTTCCTTGAAAACGATGATGCAAATAGAGCACTTATGGGATCTAATATGCAGCGTCAGGCTGTGCCTCTGTTAAAAACGGAACAGCCGGCGGTAGGTACAGGTATGGAAGCAAAGGCCGCGGCAGACTCAGGACTATGTATTTTGGCTGAAAAATCAGGTGTGGTGGAGATGTCATCGTCAAAAGAGATCAGAGTAAAAAATGATGACGGAACCATCAGCAAATATAAGCTGATTAAGTTTTTACGCAGCAATCAGTCGAACTGTTATAATCAAAATCCTATAGTTAAGCGTGGAGACAGAGTTGAGGTGAATGATGTTATAGCTGACGGGCCGTCTACTTGTAACGGTGAACTTTCTCTCGGAAGAAATCCGCTTATCGGTTTTATGACATGGGAGGGTTATAATTATGAAGATGCGGTATTACTTAGCGAAAGACTTGTAAAGGACGATGTTTATACCTCTATTCATATAGAAGAATATGAAAGCGAAGCCAGGGACACAAAGCTTGGGCCTGAAGAGATAACAAAGGATGTTCCGGGAGTCGGTGACGATGCTCTAAAAGACCTTGATGAAAACGGGATTATAAGAGTGGGAGCCGAGGTGCGTGCCGGAGATATACTGGTTGGAAAGGTTACTCCGAAAGGAGAAACGGAGCTTACACCCGAGGAAAGATTGCTTAGAGCCATATTCGGAGAAAAGGCAAGAGAGGTAAGGGATAAATCATTAAAGCTGCCGCACGGAGAATACGGTATAGTGGTATCCGCTCAGGTGTTTAAAAGAGAAGACGGCGACGAAATGCCGCCGGGCGTTAATAAAACCGTAAGAGTTTATATTGCACAGAAAAGGAAAATCTCTGTTGGAGATAAGATGGCGGGTCGACACGGAAATAAGGGCGTTGTATCAAGAGTTTTACCGGAAGAGGATATGCCTTATTTGCCGAATGGAAGACCGCTTGATATTGTTCTTAATCCATTAGGCGTTCCCTCCCGTATGAACATAGGACAGGCACTGGAAATTCACCTTTCGTTGGCTGCTGCGGTACTCGGTTTCGATATAGCTACCCCTGTTTTTGACGGAGCGAACGAGATTGATATAATGGATACCCTTGATTTGGCAAATGATTTTGCAAATATGGAATTTGATGCTTTTAAAGAAAAATATATAGAAATATTAAAGCCTGATGTAATGAAGTATTTGGAAGATCATAAGGAACACGCTTCTGAATGGAAGGGAGTACCTATAAACAGCAACGGAAAGGTGCAGCTGCGTGACGGAAGGAGTGGAGAAGATTTCGACTCTCCGGTTACAATAGGACATATGCACTATCTTAAACTGCATCACCTTGTAGACGATAAGATTCACGCCAGATCTACCGGTCCTTATTCTTTGGTTACACAGCAGCCTCTTGGCGGAAAGGCTCAGTTCGGCGGACAACGTTTCGGAGAAATGGAGGTTTGGGCTTTAGAAGCATACGGTGCGGCCTACACTCTACAGGAAATACTGACAATGAAATCGGATGATGTGATCGGCAGGGTGAAGACATACGGTGCAATTATTAAAGGTGAAAACATTCCTGATCCCAGAATGCCGGAATCATTTAAGGTATTAATTAAAGAATTGCAGTCACTTGCTTTAGATGTTCAGCTACAGGACGAAAACGGTAATATTGTAGATTTGATTGAAACAAGTGAATATACCGATGCTACCGATTTCAAATCGTTTATTGAAAATGAAAGACATGGGTCAAGAAATGATGACAATGCAGACTATAAGTCGCTTATGGAGGGTGACCGATCAAACATAGCTCATAATGATGAACATGAGATATTAAAGAGCGGATATATGACTGAAAGCGAGGATTCCGAATCTGAAAGTAATTATGACTTTGATGATGAGGAAATTTATGATGAAGATGAGTATTCAGAAGAAGATTTAGACGATGAAGATGAGTTTTAGGAAGGAGCAAATATATGCCCGTAAATGCGGAAAATCCGACTAACAACAATAAAGCCAATGCTTTTGATGCAATAAAAATAACATTAGCATCACCGGACAAGGTAAGAGAGTGGTCTTATGGAGAGGTGACAAAGCCTGAAACAATAAATTA
>JBGZAX010000041.1:0-26063 GCA_041844335.1 Lachnospiraceae bacterium | reverse complement strand
ATGTTACAATAAGTCAAAGTAATATCATTTGGGTTAAGAGGTGTGTATATTGAATAAGATAAAAATGCTGGCATATAAAGTCGTTTTTTTCAATGTTACGACAATAATCTTAGTGTTTTTTGCTATTTCCTTTATGATTGCGAATCAGGTATGTTCGAACAGATGGGATTTATACGTTGATAAGGAGAAAAAATTAGTAAGTAGTGTACAAATGTATCAGGACGCATCCGATTATTTGACTAAAACAGTCTTTGCCTATATAAGTTCAGGCAACAACAGGTATTATAAAAACTACATGAGAGAGGCTTATGAAATAAAAAGACGGGAAGCCGCCGTATATCATATAAAAACCATCGGCATAGAAAAAGAATTGGAAAATCTTATAGACCGGATAAACGGTTATTCCATGGAGCTTATGAGGTTGGAAGAAGAATCGATTAGTTTATTAAAGGCGGGAAGAATTGAAGAGGCTAAAGAAAAACTGTTTTCAGGAGAATACCAGGATAAGGCTGATAAAATAGCAAGTGATGTAAAAAATTTTGAGCGTTTAGTAAGAGCGGATATTAAAAAAACTTTAAATATACTGTCTACTGTGATAAATTCCGCATTTTTAGGAGAGGTAATAATCGGGGCATTAATAATAATTATAAGTCCGCTCAGAAATAGAATAATTACTAAACTGCTTTATATGGATTCACTGACAAATATAAAAAATCGTGTCGCATTTGATAAAGATATATGCAGATATGAAAATAATATAAAAGGCTTGGTATTTTTAGATGTAAACGATTTAAAAAGGGTAAATGACAGATTAAGCCACAAAGCGGGCGATGAATTATTGATAAATGTTGCCGGCTGTATTAAAAAAGTTTTTAGTGAGTATGGCAAGTGTTATAGGATCAGCGGAGATGAATTTGTGGTTATTCTGGAGAATGAAATAGATGAAACGGCACTGTTAGATAAATTCAACGAAGAATGCACTAAAGTTAGCAATCACCTTGGTAGTAAAATATCCGTATCCTGCGGTTTTGCTATGCAGAATAATAAAAATCCCATTTCAAAAGACGAGATGTATATGACAGCTGAACAAAATATGTATAAAGCAAAGGCTGATTATTATGAAAAAAGCGGCAATGACAGGAGGATTTCACGTTAAATATAGATTTGTTTTTGAAGTTGAGATTTCAGCTGTTATTCCGATTTGTCGGTTGACACGGATAGATATTTTATCGTATAATATAACCTGAAGGCATGTTATATAAGGAGGTATTTATGGCGTATCAAATCAAAAATTTTACAAACAATGATGATGTTAAAATAATAAAAGAAGCGGGAGTATTTCAGGTAATTGAGTATAAAAAAGATCTTTCGGTGGACTCTTATTCGGCGATGCAGAGCTATTTTGAGGCTCAAATGAATGTCAGAAGAAGACAGGTAATAGCCAACCTTAATAACAGCTCCGTTACAGTTCAGGCCGGTGCTATGCAGTGGATGCTCGGAGATGTTAATGCTACCACCGGTATTAAAGGAGCCGGAGATTTCTTTAATAAAATGGTCAGAGGTGCGGTAACGGGAGAAAGTGCCATAAAGCCGGAATATAAGGGCAGCGGGGTGCTGGCTCTTGAGCCCACTTACAGGCATTATTTAATACTGGATTTGGATGATTGGAACGGCGGTATTGTTGTAGAGGACGGAATGTTTTTAGCCTGTGACAGCGAGGTAAAGCATAAGGCTGTGGCAAGGACCAATATTTCAAGCGCCGCTTTAGGAGGAGAGGGTCTGTTTAACTTGGGACTAATGGGAACAGGTTTCGTGGTACTTGAAAGTGTGGTTCCTGAAGAAGAACTTGTAGAAATAGAGCTTCAAAACGACATTATAAAAATAGACGGACCCTTAGCTGTAGCTTGGTCACATAGTCTTGAATTTACAGTCGAACGCTCAGGAAAAACCTTACTCGGCTCTGCCGCATCAGGAGAGGGTCTGGTGAATGTTTATCGAGGAACGGGAAGAATCATGATGTCACCGGTTCAGGCTACAAAGCTATCTTAAACAAAAACGGATAATAAATTAAATTAATATAAGATGAGGATAATCCGTAAGGGGTCTTCATCTTATTTTTTGAATCATGTAAAAAATATTTACATTTAAATTTTACTGGAAAAAATCTTGCATATAACCTATAATATTATTAAGCATAAAAAAGGACAATGAGATGAAATTTAAAAGGGAGCTTTTAAAAAGTGTCGACTCCACTAACGACTATGCTAAAAGAATTATTGAAAGCGAAGATGTGGAGCCGACTTTAATAATTGCAGACATGCAGACTGCCGGCAGGGGTAGAGGTCTACATAAATGGGAGAGCTCGAGCAACGGCAACATCTACAGCTCATATGTATACAGGATTGATATTTCACCTAAATATTTACCCGCCATAACTCTTGTGACTGCGCTTGGTATTATAAGAGCAATAAATGAAATCTTGAACAACAACACGGATAAGCCTTTTAATCCTGAAATCAAGTGGCCCAATGATATATTACTGAACGGCAAAAAAATAGCGGGCATTTTAACCGAGCTTGTACAAAGAAAGACGGATTATTATGTGATAATCGGAATAGGAATAAATGTATCATGGAGTGATAATGAGATAAAAAAAGCTGATCTTCCTTATGCAGGAGCAATAAGTCAAATAATGAATCTGTCATTATCAAAGGAAGAGGTCCAAGAAATAATAGAAGAGCACTTAGGGAAAATTTTTGATGATTTTTTAAAAGACAGCAACTTCGGCAGATTTTCTGAGGAGTACAACGGGTATCTTATAAATAAGGGTAAGGTTTTATATTACACACAAAACAATACAAAGAGAAGCGGGCTATGCCTTGGAATCAATAATTCGGGAGAGCTCTTGGTAAAGGATAAAGATTCGATTAACAAAATAGTTTCAGGAGAGGTGAATATTAGAGGTGTTTATGGATACTGATATTGTGATAGCTTGTGCCAGCAGATATGATAAAAAGTATTATTTCAATAAGGAATATTCCGTATTTCCGAAGGAGGTAAAGGATAGAATAAAGTATATTCTTATATCTTTTGTTGAGAGAGAGGGCGGTACCATAAGCCTTGAAATGAATGAGGACGGGCTTATTTTTAAGACTAATGTTTTAGACAGCGATATATATTATGATGAGATAGATGCAAATCTGTTAATAAATAAAATGAGAAACGAAAATAGGGAATTGCTTGAAAAAATATACACCTATTTGATATTCAAAGATAAAATGAAGGAGATAAAATAATGTTACTTGTAACTGATGTGGGTAACACCCATATTACCTGCGGCGTATTTGAAAAAGAAACCTTGAAAACCACTTTCAGGCTGGTATCACATAGGCAAAGAACCTCTGATGAATACGGAATGTTGTTTTTGAGCATTTTAAGTGATGTCGGAATTGACAAGCATTCAATAGATGACGTAATAATAAGCTCGGTTGTGCCGGATATTATGTATTCCTTATCAAACAGCTTTATCAAATATTTTAATATTTCGCCGCTTATAGTGGAGGCAGGGATAAAGACAGGAATTAAGATAATTTCCGATAATCCCAAAGAGGTAGGTTCAGACAGAATAGTGGATCTTGCGGCAGCTTACAGCATCTATGGAGGACCTGCAATTGTTATTGATTTCGGTACCGCAACAACCTATGACTATATCACAAAGGAAGCCAATTTTGGAGTGGGGCTTACCTCTCCCGGAATAGAAATAAGTGCAAGAGCTCTTTGGCAGGATGCGGCAAAGTTGCCCAAGATAGAGATATTAAAGCCACCCTGTATACTCGCACGTGACACGATTTCGAGTATGCAGGCGGGGCTCGTCTACGGCTATATCGGTCAGGTGGAATATATCGTAAGGAAGATGAAAGAGGAGCTTTGTAATTCGGATATTAAGGTAATCGCCACAGGAGGTCTCGGGAAAATCATTTTTGAAGGCACCGATTGTATTGATGTGTATGATCCTGAGCTTACGCTTAAAGGACTTAGAATTATTTACGAAAAGAACAAGAGAGGCAAACAGAATTAGCTTTTATTTTAAGCTTTAGAAAGGACACTTATGTCATTTGTGCATCTTCACGCACACACTGAGTATTCGTTGCTCAGCGGTGCCGGAAGGATAAAAGAATATATAAAAAAAATAAAGTCCTTGGGCATGAACAGTGCCGCAATAACCGACAGCGGAGTTATGTACGGAGTTGTAGATTTCTATAAGGAAGCAATGGCAAATGATATAAAGGCGATACTTGGCTGTGAAATCTATTTGGATGCGGATAATAAACATCTTGAAAAACCGGACGGGTTCTACACCTTGGTGTTATTGGCGGAAAATAATAAAGGCTATGAAAATCTTACCGGAATAGTTTCAAACGGTTTTATAAGAAGCTCTCATGACAAGCCGAGAGTGAATAAGGAGATTTTAAAAAAATACAGTGAGGGTATAATCGCTCTGTCGTCCGGAATAAATGGAGAAATAGAGCAGCTTTTACTTAAAAATAATTATGAGCTTGCAAAAAAAGCAGCCCTTGAATATGCGGATATTTTCGGCAAAAACTCATTTTTTCTGGAGTTGCAGAATCATTCTTTGATAGAGGAGCAAAAAATAAATCAGTATTTTATTGCACTTTCCAGGGAAACAGGCATAGACCTTGCGGCAGCCAATAATATTTATTATATTGATAAAGAGGACTATAAAATTCAGGAAACACTGCTCTGCATAAAGAACAAGGAAAAGCTTAATGACCCGAACAGAGAAAAATACAAGGAGGGCGAATATTATGTGCGTAGTGAACAGGAGATGCTTTCGCTTTTTCCCTATGCAAAAATAGCCATAGAAAACACGCAAAAAATAGCGGATAGATGTAATGTGGAGCTGAAATTTCATGAAAAAAGGCTGCCGAAATTCCCGATATCTGAGGGCATTAATTCATTTGACTATTTAAAAGATCTTTGTGAAATAGGACTCAAGCAAAGATATGATGACATCACGGAGATTGTCAGAAAACGTCTTGACTTTGAACTTGAAACCATTAAAAATATGGGCTTTGTTGACTATTTTTTGATAGTATGGGATTTTATAAAGTATGCCAAGAATAATGACATAACCATAGGACCCAGAGGAAGTGCAGCAGGCTCTATTGTATCATATTGTCTTCATATCACTGATATCGATCCTATAAAGTATAACCTGATGTTTGAAAGGTTTTTAAATCCTCACAGAGTATCTATGCCGGATATAGACATAGATATATGTGATTATGGAAGACGAAAGCTTATAGAATATGTGATAGAAAAATACGGCTCCGACAGGGTTGTACAGATAATTACATTCGGAACATTGGCACCAAGACAGGCTATAAGAGATGTTGCAAGAGTCATGGACTTTTCCGAGGCTCAAATAGATCGCATTTCGAAAATGGTTCCGCAGGAAAAAAATATCACCATTGAAAAAGCGATAAAAATGAATAAAGAGCTTAATTTTTTGGTGGAAAGCGACCCGAGAACGGCAGATTTAATTGAAATGGCAAAAAAAATTGAAGGTTTGCCGAGGCACACCTCCATTCATGCAGCAGGCGTGGTTATTTGCGGAGAGAGTGCAGATAAGCTCGTTCCTTTAGCAAGAGCGGCTGATTCCAATATTGTTACACAGTTTACAATGAATACTGTAGAGGAGCTGGGATTACTTAAAATGGATTTTTTAGGGCTCAAGGCTCTTTCTGTTATCCATAATACCGGCAAGATGGTAGGAATAAATATAGAAGAGATTGATTTTGATGATGAAAATGTATACAAAATGATTGCAAGCGGGCAAACGGACGGTATATTTCAGCTTGAAAGTAAGGGAATGACGGACTTTATGCAAAAATTAAAGCCGACCTGCTTTGAAGATATTGTGGCGGGAATCTCTCTATTTAGACCGGGACCTATGGATTTCATTCCCAAATATTGTGCAGCTAAGAATAATAAGGAGCTGATTACCTATCATTGTAAGGAACTGGAAGAGATATTAAAGCCTACCTACGGTTGTATCGTCTATCAGGAGCAGGTAATGCAAATAGCTCAAAGTTTGGCAGGTTATTCTCTTGGAAAGAGCGATATTTTGCGTAGGGCTATGTCCAAGAAAAAAGTAGATGTGATGAATAAGGAGCGGCACAGCTTTATCTATGGTGATGAGAATGAGGGAATAAACGGTTGCGTAAAAAACGGAATAGATGAAAAAACAGCAAATATAATCTTTGATGAGATAATGGAATTTGCGAACTATGCCTTTAATAAATCGCATTCCGTAGCATATTCGGTGGTGGCTTATAGAAGTGCATTTTTAAAGTATTACTATAAGGCTGAATTTATGGCTGCAAAATTGTCAACGGTACTTAATGAGGTGGGTAAGCTCACAAGATATCTATACGCATGTAAGGAGATGAATATTAAGATAATACCCCCCGATATAAATATTTCAGGCTGCGGCTTTGTGGTCAAAAACGATGCCATTGTGTATGCTCTGGATTCTATAAAGGGAGTTGGCAGCAATGCGGCGAGTCGTATAGAATATGAGAGAGAATCAGGCGGAGAATATAAGAGTCTTTATGATTTTATCTTAAGAAATAAGAAAAATTCCATCAGTAAGGGTGTAATAGAGGGACTTATTAAAGCCGGAGCCTTTGATAAGCTTGAGGTGAACAGACGAAGTATGCTGCTTGGCTATCAGGAGCTTATTAATGAGGCGGAGATTAACAGTGAAGGTCTAATCAGTGGACAGCGCAGCATCTTTGATTTGCTGGAAAAAAGTGACGATATCAGCCGATCTGAGGGAAGATTAAAGATTGCCGATGAATTTGACACTGATATGATGCTGGGATTTGAAAAAGAGGTTTTGGGATTATTTATATCAGGACATCCGATAGATGAATATAAGGATGCCATAAAGAAGAATGCAACCAATATTGCTATGGATTTTTCCATTAATGAAGATGACGATGATAATGAAATAGCATTGAAAAATCGGCAAATGGTGGTTATCGGTGGAATTATAAAGAACACAAAGCCTCATATAGATAAGAATGGCAAAAATATGGCATTCGCCACATTGGAGGATATGTCGGGAGAGGTGGAGCTGGTTATTTTTTCTGATGTGTTTGAACAATTTTATAATTTGATATATGATAATGAAAAGGTTTTGGTTTTCGGAAAGGCATCTGTCGGTAATGAAAACAGGGCTAAAATAATAGTGGATACCGTTCTGTTATTAGATAAGATTCCAAGGAGAGTATTTATAAGATTTGATAATATGGATAAATACTTTGAGAACAGGGAAACGCTTGATAGAATAGCTGATATGAGCATTAACGGGACAGATGAACTGATTGCTTTTATAGAAAATGACAGAAAAATGAAAATTTTGAGTAAAACCTTTAATGCAGGCTCGGCAGCCCTTTTAGATAAGCTTCATAGCCATTTTAAAGAATCGGATATAGAAATCTATTATAAGAAGATTTATGAGAAGAAAAAGTGATTTATTTTTCTTGCGATTTTTATAAAAAGGTTGTAAAATAGCTAAATATAAGTATGGCAAATAGGAGGTAATATCATGGATGACATTAATACAATAGGAGTGCTTACAAGCGGCGGAGATTCGCCCGGAATGAACGCGGCTATAAGGGCTGTGGTGAGAAGAGCGATAAGTCGCGGAAAGACCATGATAGGTATAAGAAGAGGCTATCAGGGATTGCTTGAAAAAGACTTTATTGATATGGCGGGATCAAGTGTATCGGAAACCATTTCCAAGGGCGGTACAATATTATATACGGCAAGAAGTATGGATTATATGACGGAAGAGGGGCAGAAAAAAGCTGCGGAGATTTGCAAAAATGAGGGAATAGACGGAATAGTTGTGATAGGAGGCGACGGTTCATTTGCCGGAGCGCAAAAATTGGCTCAAAACGGCGTGGCTACAATAGCTATACCCGGAACTATAGATATGGACGTGGCTTGCACAGATTATACCATAGGCTTTGACACCGCCGTAAATACCGCAATGTCAGCTATTGATAAGATCAGAGATACCTCTACCTCACACGAGCGTTGTTCTGTTATTGAGGTAATGGGACGCTCCGCCGGATACATCGCTCTTTGGTGCGGAATTGCAAACGGAGCTGAGGATATATTGCTGCCTGAAATCTATGATTATAATGAATCAAAGATAATTGCGCATATTAAAGCCAACAAGGAGCGTGGGAAAAGACACCATCTTATAATAAACGCCGAGGGAATAGGCAACAGCGAGGGTATGGCAAAAAGAATTGAGGCTGCTACGGGAATAGAAACGAGAGCCACTATCTTAGGCTATATGCAGCGCGGCGGAAGCCCCACCTGTAAGGACAGAGTTCAGGCGTCAATAATGGGCTGTATGGCGGTGGATTTACTTGTGTCCGGAAAGAGCAACCGAGTAGTAGCCTATAGGAAAGGTGATTATGTGGATATAGACATAGAAGAGGCGCTGTCCATGAAAAAGGATTTGCCCAGATATATGCTTGATATTACAAGATCGCTGTCCATTTGAATTTTTAAAAAGCCTTTTAGCCGATACTTAGGGAAATTATCAAAAAGGGTATTTTTTATTAAAATCGGCAGATGTCTTTGATTCTGGCTGAAGGATTAAATACCTGTTTACGGGAGTTTGACGAGAGCTTATGGAAGAACTGTCATTTAATAATAAAAGAGTAAAACTGCTTAAAAAATATTATGAGTCATCTAAATACAGACAAAATGACAATGTCTACGTAATAGAGGGAAAAAAGCTTTTAAAAGACGTTGACAAGAATGATATAAAGGAGATCTACGTGTCGGAATCCTTTGCGCAGGCAGACACAAAATGTCTTAAAGATTTTGATAAAACTTCGATTTATGTACTTAAAAACGATGTTTTCAAAAGAACTGTGAGGACTGACACTCCGCAGGGCGTTGCGGCTGTAATGAATAAAAGGATCTATGAAGAGGAGCGGTTTTTTGATACAAAAAGGACGCAGAGAATTATAGTATGTGAACGTATTCAGGATCCCGGCAATATGGGTACTATCATAAGGACAGCTCTTGCGGCAGGATTTGATGCGCTGATAGCGGATAAGGAATGTGTAGATGTTTACAATCCGAAATGTGTTAGTGCATCAATGTCGGGGATTTGCAGATTGCCGATTTTGTGTGTGACGGATCTGTTATCTACCATAGAAAAGCTTAAAAGCAACGAGTTTTCTTGTATTGCTGCAGCTATGAGTGCGCAATTTCCCTATAATTGCTTTACTTATAAAGAGAATATAGCTATAATAGTAGGCAACGAGGGGAACGGGCTGTCAGATGCCACAATTAGAGCCTGTGATGACACAGTTTTTATTCCTATGAGAAATGAAATGGAGTCATTGAATGTTGCGGTGGCAGCCGGAATTTTGATGTATTCCTCTTTGCCTAAAAAGGAGATTTGATATGAAGATAACCAATATTAAAAGTATAAAAGATGTAAACGATATGGACAGGTTCTTTGAACTTGTGGATACCTGTAAGGGAAAGGTCGAATTGTTGACAGGAGAGGGAGATAGGCTTAACTTAAAGTCAAAATTATCTCAGTGTATATCATTGACTCATATTTTTTCGCAGGGATGTGATATTCCCAATCTTGAGATAGAGGTGTCGGAGCGGGAAGATATGGATAAAATATCGGATTTTATTGATTTTATTGAAAAATAGCAATAATAAAGGCTTTGTACTGTTCATTCGGTTTGCAAAGCCTTTAATTTAATATTAAGAAACGGGTGGAAGATGAATTTGGGTGATTCTAAGGTACACGTAAAAGAGCTTGCAGAAAGACTGGGCTTGGTTTTAAAAAATGATGTGGATATTTCAAAAAAAGAGATAAAAACCCCTGAGATTAACAGACCGGCAATACAGCTACACGGCTATTTTGAGTATTTTGAATATGAAAGAGTGCAAATAATAGGTAATGTGGAGCAGAGCTATGCACTCGGAATTGAAGAATCCGACAGAAGAAAAAGATATGAAAAGCTTTTGTCTTATGATATTCCTTGTGTGATTTATTCGGGAGAGAATAAGCCCGATGAAATTATGCTGGAAATTGCTACGAAAAATAATATACCTGTATTAATCACGGATAGACGTACATCGGAGGCTATGGCTGAGATAATCAGGTGGCTTAATGTGAAATTGGCTCCATGCATAGCTATTCACGGAGTTCTGGTGGATGTTTACGGAGAGGGAATATTAATCACCGGGGAAAGCGGTATCGGAAAGTCGGAGGCTGCACTTGAGCTTATCAGACGAGGGCATAGATTAGTGGCTGATGATGTGGTAGAAATTAGAAAGGTGAGTGAGGAAACGCTTATCGGAAAGGCTCCCGAATTAACACAAAATTTTATGGAGCTTAGAGGTATCGGAATAATAGATGTAAAAGCACTGTTCGGAGTGGAGTGCGTAAAGCTTACTCAAAGCATAGATTTAGTGATAAATTTAGAGGAATGGGATTCTTTAAAGGAGTACGACAGATTTGGAAAGGATGATAATTACACTGAATTTTTAGGAAAAAAGGTAGTATGTCATTCCATTCCTATAAGACCCGGACGAAATCTTGCAATTATAGTCGAGTCGGCGGCAGCAAATCACCGACTTAAGAAAATGGGATATAATGCGGCAGCGAATCTTTATACCAAAATAGAAGAAAGTATGAAGAAAAACAAGGAAAAAGACGCGAATAATAAAAAAGACGGCAATTAAAAACGGATGATTTAATATCAAGGCGACATATTAACAGGTTACTATTAAAAAGGAGCAACTATGGTATTTGGAGTGGATATTGGGGGAACTGCGATAAAAATCGGTTTATTCTCAAACAAGGGGGAGCTGATACAAAAATGGAGTATTCCTACAAACATAGAAGATAACGGAAAATATGTCATACCCGATGTTGCTGATGCAATTATTGATAAGGTCAAAGAAAAAAATATCGGTGTGGACGGACTTTATGCAATAGGAGTGGGTGTTCCATGCCCGATTACAAAAAGCGGAAATATAGTAAAGGCTTCCAATCTCGGCTGGAACAAAGAGAAAAATATAGTGCATGAATTAAAAGCATGTCTTGGAAAATACGGAGATACCGAAATATATGCGGGTAATGATGCGAATTTGGCTGCTCTTGGAGAGGCATTCATCGGAGCCGCAAAGGATAGACAAAATGTTGTGATGGTTACTCTTGGAACAGGAGTAGGCGGCGGAATTATAAGCAATGGGAATTTGATCTACGGTGCACACGGAATGGGAGGAGAAATAGGTCATCTTCATATAGATGATAACGAAACCCAAAAATGCGGCTGTGGTGCAAGGGGGTGCCTTGAACAGATTTCATCGGCTACCGGAATAGTGAGATTAGCTAAGAAATTATTAAAAGAACATAAAAAGTCCACTATATTAAATCCTGAAAATCTGACGGCGAAGGACGTATTTGATGCACTGAAAAAGGATGATTTTATAGCGAAGCTTGTAGTTGACAGATTTGCCGAATGTTTAGCCAGGGCTTTGGTTAATGTGAGTATGCTTGTAGATCCTGAAATTTTCGTAATAGGCGGAGGAGTGTCGGCGGCAGGAAAAATGTTGATAGAGCCGATCAAAAAGTATTATATGGAATTTATGAGCTTTTCTCTTTGTGACACGAATGAATTCGTGCTTGCAAAGCTTGGAAATGATGCCGGAATTGTGGGAGCGGCAAAGCTGGCACTGGATGGCGTAAGAAAAGAAGGTAAATTATGAAATTAGCTGTCATAAACGGTGCCAATTTAAATATGCTCGGAATTAGGCAAAGAGCTGTTTACGGTGAAAAAACCTTGGATAATCTTATTGATGAATTGCTTTCTTATACAGAAAATAAGGGTATAGATATAAAGTTTTTTCAGTCAAATATAGAGGGAGAGATAATAAGCTTTATCAATCAATGTTATTTTGATAAAATTGACGGTATTGTCATAAATGCAGGTGCTTTTTCACATTACAGTTACGCTATATATGATGCTTTAAAGGCGACAGATATTCCTACCGTTGAGGTTCATATTTCAAATATATATGCAAGAAATGAGAGATTTAGGCATAATTCGATTTTAAGTTCAGCCTGTATCGGAGTGATAGCAGGACTTGGTTTTGAGGGTTATAAATTTGCAATCAGCTATTTAGCTGAAAAGTTGGAATAAAAGTGATGATTAAGATAAATGCAAGAACGGGGCTATATACCCTGATTGGGCAGCCTATTAGACATTCAATGTCACCTGAAATTTATAATTTCGGTTTTAACTATTACGGTATAGACGATATATACACATGCTCCGAATTCAGCAATTTGGACGATGGCTTAAAAGCTCTTTCTACGCTGAATTTCAAGGGGTTTAACGTCACAATGCCATACAAAAGTGAAATGGCTGAAAAGGCGGATAAATTAAGCCAACTTGCCTCACTTTGCGGCAGTGTGAACACGGTTAAATTTGCGGACGGGGAGATGTTGGGAGAAATGACCGACGGGCACGGTTTCATATTGGCGCTGCAATCAAAGGGTATTTCTATAAAGGAAAAGAATGTGGAGATTGTGGGAGCGGGAGGCGCGGGAAGAGCCTTATCCGTTGCCGCTTTGGTAAATGGAGCAAAAAGTGTTATTTTGACCAACAGATTAAGCCCTAATTTCCAAAAAGCGGGAGAAATGTCTAAAAATCTTCAAAGCTACGGCGGTATTAATAAACTTGAACTAAGGCTTATGCGCAGTGTAAACTCCTACAAGCCGAAAAGTGATACCGATATTTTGGTAAACGCGACAAGTATCGGCATGAATGACAAATCGTCGATTATAAAGGATGACTCATATCTACATAAAAATATGACGATCCTTGATCTTGTGTATTCGGGTGGCAGAACTAAGCTCATGGAACAGGCAAAGAAAGCCGGAGCCACCTTTATAGGCGGAAAAACACAGCTGTTATTTCAGGCTACCGCTGCATTTAAGATCTATACGAATAAAGAATATCCTATTAAGGAATATATAGAGAGCCTGAAGAAAATAATATATTTAGTGGGCTTTATGGGAGCAGGAAAAAGCACCGTAGGAGAGGCTTTGGCAAAGAGAGCCGCTCTTCCCTTTGTGGATTTGGACAGATATATAGAAAACCTTTATAATGTCAGTATCAGCAATATCTTCAGGCTTGAGGGTGAAGAGGGCTTCAGAAAAAAGGAGCACAGGGCACTTGAAAAACTGGTTGGTTCATATAAGGGACAAAAGCTTATAGTCGCTACCGGAGGAGGAAGTGTGCTCCAAAAAGAAAATATGGAGCTTATGAAAAAGAGCGGCAGGATAGTATACTTAAATATGAGCTTTGGGGAAATAATAAACAGACTTAATAAAAACCCGAATTCAAGACCGATGATAATTGATATGGAAATGGATCAGGTAGGCTTTTTATACAGGGCAAGAAGTGAAATATATGAGAAAAGTGCCGATATTGTGGTAGTTGGAGATGACAGAACACCTACATCCATAGTAAATGAGATATACGGCAATATTGTAGATTAGGAGAATTTATGCTTGAAAAATTTTATCCGGATGATATAATAGAAAACATCTATAATTACGATTTCGTTTCACTATATAATAAGGGGTACAGACTGCTTATCTTTGATATAGATAATACTCTTGTAAAGCACGGGGCACCGGCTGACGACAGGGCGATAGATATTTTTAAGAAGCTTAAAAATATCGGATTTAAGACCTGTCTTGTTTCAAATAATAGAAGGGATCGGGTTTTCAGCTTTTTTAAAAAAGTAGGGGCTGATAATTATATTTTTAAGGCTGGAAAGCCTAAAAAGGACGGATATTTATCGGCAATAAAGTGTGCAAAAGAAAATATATCCACCACGGCATTTTTCGGAGATCAGCTCTTTACCGATGTATACGGGGCTAAAAGGCTTGGTATTTTGAGCATTGTTGTAAAGCCCATAGACAAAAAGGAAGAGATACAAATAGTGTTGAAAAGAAAACTTGAGAAGATAGTTTATCATTTTTATAAAAAACAGGAGGAAAATAAATGGACAAGATAGATAGGGTATTGGAAGAATTAAAGCTTGATGCGATACTGTTATCCGACGAGGCTAATATGAGATATTTTACAGGCTTTTGCGGAGAGGGAATGATTGTTTACACAAAAGGCAGATATTTTGTGGTGACGGATGCAAGATACACTGTAAGCAGCGAGCAGGAAACAAAGGGTCGTAATTGTGAGATTATCACAATGAAGGATTATGACATCTATACGGAGCTTGCCAAAATTGCCGAAGATAACAATATAAAGTCTATGGGGTTTGAGGCCATGTATATGGTATTTTCAGACTATGATTTAATTAAAAAGGCTCTAAGCGGCGTTGAAAAGTTCGTCGCAATCAATGAAGAATTGGACTATGTAAGACGCATTAAAGAAAAGGAAGAGCTCGACCTTATAAGACAAGCTGAAGCAATAGGAGATAAGGCGTTCAGTCATGTATTGACTGTTATAAAAACAGGTATGACCGAGCTTGAGGTGGCGGCACAAATAGAGCTTGGCTTAAAGGTAAACGGAGCTGAAAAATTAAGCTTTGATACAATAGTGGCATCAGGGATAAACGGAGATAAGCCGCATGCCGTTCCTTCGGAAAAGAAAATTGCAAAGGGAGAATTTGTAACAATGGACTTTGGCTGTAAGTATCACGGATATTGCTCAGATATGACAAGAACTGTGGCTATGGGGGAAATCTCAGACAAACAAAGACTTGTTTACGAAACTGTGAAGTTGGCTCAAGAAGCCGCTTTTGATGCAATTAATGAAAACGCTGAAAATGGCTATGTGGGCAGAGATATAGATAAAGCGGCAAGAGATCTGATAGAAAGTAAGGGGTTTGGCGAGTATTTCGGACACGGATTGGGGCATAGCCTTGGACTTAAAGTACATGAAAATCCCAGATTTTCCAAGAAAGATAACACAAAGATACTACCTAATATGTTGCTCACGGTAGAACCCGGAATTTACATACCTGGTGAAATGGGAGTTCGTATAGAGGACTTGCTTGTTACTACTGAAAAAGGCTTTGAACAACTGAGTCACTCGAAAAGAGAGCTTATTACAATTGACAGATAACGGATTTACGACTCTAAGAGATACACGGATTAAAGCGTGTTTTGTATACGAAATTGAAATATAACGGAGGTGTTTATGGCACAAAAAAGTGATCTTGAAATAGCAAGAGAGGTCGAGCTTAAAAATATCATAGAGGTGTCAAAAAGCCTTGATTTAGATGAAGGCGATATTGAATTATACGGTAAATATAAGGCAAAGATAGATATAAAGAGTCTTAAAGAAAATAAAAATTCAAAACTGGTTCTTGTAACTGCAATAAATCCTACTCCGAAAGGAGAGGGAAAGACCACGGTTACAATAGGCTTAACGGATGGGCTCAGATTATCGGGAAAGAAAGTGGCTGCGGCACTGAGAGAGCCTTCGTTGGGACCGGTATTCGGCTTGAAGGGTGGAGCAACAGGCGGCGGGTATTCTCAAATAGCTCCTATGGAGGATATCAATCTTCATTTTACGGGAGATTTTCATGCAATAAGCTCTGCTACAAATCTGCTTGCGGCAATGCTTGATAATCATATCTTTCAAGGGAATGCTCTAAATATTGACAATAGAAAAATCGTATTAAACCGTGTTGTAGATATGAATGACAGACAGCTTAGAAATATAGTAGGAGGCCTCGGCGGTAAAACAAACGGTGTGGTAAGAGAGGATCATTTCGATATTACTGTAGCCAGTGAAACGATGGCGATCTTATGCCTTGCAAAGGACATAGAGGATTTGAAAAACAGATTATCAAAAATGATAGTGGCATATACCTATGATGACGAGCCGGTGACTGCGAATGATTTAGGGGCGGTAGGTGCTATGGCAACACTTTTAAAAGATGCCATAAAGCCCAACATTGTTCAGACACTGATAGGAACTCCGGCGATAGTGCACGGAGGACCGTTTGCAAATATAGCACATGGTTGCAATTCCGTAATAGCCACCAAAACAGCCTTAAGCCTTGCTGATTATGTGGTCACCGAGGCGGGCTTCGGAGCGGATCTTGGGGCTGAAAAATTTTTGGATATAAAATGCAGAGCGGCTGAATTAAAGCCTGATGTTGTGGTGATAGTGGCCACAATCAGAGCACTTAAATACCATTCGGGAGATGAATCCTTAGGTGAAATGGATAAATTAAAATCAGGTATTTCAAATCTTCTCAGGCATTTGAATAATATTAAAAATGTATATCATTTACCGGCGGTGGTGGCAATAAATGTGTTTGTGGATGATACGGACGAGGAAATTCAGTTTGTAGCGGATGAATGTGCAAAATCAGGTGTTGAGGCCATAAGGTCAAATGTGTGGGCAGAGGGCGGAAAGGGAGCCTTCAAGCTTGCGCAAGAGGTGATAAATATATGTGAAAACGGCACTAATAAAGATTTTTCATATTGCTACGAGCTTGAGGATACAATAAAAGTAAAATTGGAAAAAATAGCTACACGAATTTACGGAGCAAGAGGGATAATATTAAGTCCGGAGGCGAATAAAATGCTTGATAAGATAGATAAGCTCGGGCTTTCCGGACTGCCCGTCTGTATAGCTAAGACACAGTACAGCTTTTCCGACAATGCCAAATTATTAGGAGCACCTGAGAACTTCGATATAAATATCAGAGCTCTTAAAATAAGTGCAGGAGCCGGCTTTATAGTAGCACTTACGGGCAGCATTTTGACAATGCCCGGGCTTCCTAAAAAACCGGCTGCAAACGAGATTGACATAGATAAGAACGGGATAATTACCGGGATTTTTTAAGTTCCTCTCCTATTTCCTTAACGGAATTATAGGTGTAGGTGGCGGCAATATTTGAATTATCGTACATGGCTCTTGTGGTTTCGCCGGAAAACACAAGAGCTGTTTTTATATCCGCCTCTCTTCCTATAAGGATATCGGTGTACAGTCTGTCTCCAATCATGAGCATATTCTTTTTTTCTACATTGTACCTTATGCAAATCCCGTCAATCATGGTTTTATGAGGTTTGCCTATTATCGTAGGATCAATTTTTGTAGAAGCTTTGATAAATGCAATCATAGCACCGATATCAGGCATCACCTTGCCGTTGTCTAAGGGGCAGTTAAGATCCGGGTGAGTGGCGATATATGAACCCTTTTCTCTGATTAAGTCACAGGCTGTGTGTATTTTTTCATATGTAAGGGTTGTGTCAAAGCCCAGAATTATCTCATCTATATTTTCTCCCTTTTCAAATAATTCATCCAGTTCATATCTTGTTTCTATTATGTTGTAGTCATAGGACAAAAATTGTTCTTTAAGGCTTGGGGTACCAAGTAAAAAAATATTCTTTATGTCGGGTCTAAGCTGTTTTAAATAGATAATAGTTGCATCGGCACTTGTAAAAATCTGCTCTCTTTCTACCTTAATCCCAAGTCCGTTGAGCTTTTCTATGTATGCCTTAGGGCTTTTTGAAGAGTTGTTTGTCACAAAAATATAGGTTTTTTTAAGTATTCTTAACGTTTCCAGAAAGTCCTTGGCCCCGTCAATCAATATATCTCCAAGATATATAGTTCCATCCATATCCAAAAGGAAAACATCGGATTTACTCAGCATTGCTATATCTCCTTTAAGATTAAAAAAAGTTAAATATGCACATAAATTATATATATACCTATTAATTATATAATTTTGCACGAATATTGTCAATTTTCACAGCTACTTTTTAAAAATCAACTCCTGAAATTAAGCAATCATAAGCCTTCACACTTTCATTTTAGTGTTGAAAACGGAATCATAATTACCGAAAAACCGCAAGTTAACAGATTATTAATTTATGTAAGATTATTTAAAAAAAGAAGAACTGCCGCACTTATTCAAATACGGCAGTTCAAAATTAACAATTTTTTATCAAAAACACACAGGCTTTAACTAAAATTCAAATCTTTCTTTTTTTAAAGAAAAATGTCACTGTCAAAGCGATTCCCGCCAATAATGTAGCAGCTAAGGCATACATGCCCGTAACTGAAAGCTGTCCCGTTTTTGGCATATCTGCTAAAGGAACATCATCATCATTAAGTTTTGAGACATCGGCAGGAGATGTGTTATCATCGTCTATATCGGCATCTTCTAAAATCACATCCTCATCTTCTATCGTACTTGCAAGAGGGGTATCATCATCCTTTATTACTGTGTTGGCAAGAGGAGTAGAATCATCATTTATCGTCGCTACAGGCTCAAGTGGCAGCGGATCAATAGATATGGGATTATCCACAACAGGCGGCTGAGGTTCCGGCTTAGGGTCTTCCTGATTACCGGGATTCGGCTTTGTCTCATTACCCTGTCCCGGCTGCACCGGCTCGTCATTAGATTGTATTTCTTCCCACTGAGCAACAAGAGTTGTATCTTCATTTATCTCTGTATTCTGAAAGTCGAATTTAGATGTCGTATTTTCCTTAAACCAACCCTTAAAATTAAAACCTTCTCTGGTTGGAACATCTGCAGGGGCAACAGCTTTTTCACCTTTTTTTACTATCTGAGAATCGATACTGCCGGGGATGGTATCTTTTGCATTTAAATCAAATCTTACTGTATATACTCTATCATAGTACACATTAACTATAATCGGCGTATCCCCCTCTTTTAAGGTCACAGAGTATTTACCGTTATCTAAAGATAGAGCTTGACCGTCTGCAGTTACCGACGCCAGTTTGTATCGCGCATTATCTCTTTCTCTAATATCTTCAGCAGCTATATTTACCACAGATCCTACATTACCTGTTAAGGTTTTTGTTTCATCTTCTTTTTTAATATTATCATAGAAATAGTTTATTGTTACTCCTTCTGTCTTGGCTCTTGTAATCCAGCAATCTATATGATAATATTTATCAGTATTAGTAGGCTGCTTGATACGCATTATCTTCACTGAAACACCGGGATCGGTAAATTTCAGACTGTACTGTTCATTAGAACCGCCAAACATACTTACTTCTTGATTTCCTAAAGCATTTCTGATAGCATCTTCTACATTATTATTTGTTATTATTTGATTTTGTGCACTATCTGCTGCTCTATTATCATTTATCGTATACTCAAATGCATCATAATTTGTGCTGTACTTTCCTTTTTCATCACCTGCTACAGAACCCCATTCGGGAGTTCCAGTTATCATAATATAACCGCCTATGCCGTTATTTGCTTCAGGCCAAAAAGCAGTAACATCTGAAGTATACATTGATGGATCAGAAGCCTTGTCTGAGTGCGTGGCAAAATACCATTTTGCTTCGTGTCTTTCTTGACCATGTCCGTCAATAGGACTTATAGCTTTTGTCGTTACAGGGCTTATGCCTACTATCATTGCAAGTACCGTTACAGCTGTCAGTGTTCTTAATTTTAAATTTCTCATAGCAATTTCCTCCTTTTATGAAGTGAAATTGCAGCTCGACCGCCATACCAAAAATTGGCTTAGGCTCGAAGCTTTGCGTCCCGATATTTCTATCGGTTTGCCCTCATTTACACTCTCCTTTCATTGCATTTTCATTTTTTTTAGATTATTGAGTCTTAGATTATAGTTCGATCACGCATTTAATCGCAGATGCCGTAGATGATTAAATGTTTTTAAATCGAACATTATCTACGATTATTTTATACCATTTTTTTGTAAATTTATCAAGTATTTTAGGTAATTAATTTAAGGAAATTGAATATATTGTGAGCTTATAGTAAAATATTGACAAGAAAAAAGCGCTGTTATATCATTATATTAATTCTAAATATAATAGCAAAGGAGAGCGGATATTTTGAAAAAGAAAATTTACCTGGCAGATGATGAAAAAAATATAAGAGATCTTATGACTATGTTTTTAAAAAACGAGGGTTATGATGTAATGGGTTTTGAAAACGGAGATTCATTGTATGAATATTTTGGCAATGAGCCGTCTGACATGATTATTTTAGATATCATGATGAGCGGAACGGACGGCTTGAGCCTTTGCTCAATGATTAGAGAAAAACATAATGTTCCTATTATAATAGTTTCCGCAAGAGATTCCGAACTTGACAGAATTACGGGTATCACCATGGGAAGTGACGACTATCTTGCAAAGCCCTTTTCTCCTATGGAGCTTGTCGCAAGAGTGAAATCAATTTTTCGCAGGATTGAACTTGAGCATAATATAAACACGCTTGCCGATAATAATATTTTAGTTTACGGAGATCTTGAAATGGATACACACAATAAAAGAGTTTCCAAAAATGGTGAATTTATAGATTTTACTCCGACAGAGTTGTCATTTATGGCATATATGATACATAATAAGGAAAAGGCGGTATCACGTGACGAGCTGTTGAAAAATGTATGGCAGTATGATTTTGACGTTGATAGCAGAGCAACTGACGATTTAGTAAAGAGGCTGCGTAAAAAATTGACGGAAAATAACAGCAATGTTTTGATAAAATCCGTATGGGGACACGGGTTCAGGTTAGAGCTGGAGGAGAAAAAAGAAGATTTAGTCGCACCGGAGGATAAAAAAAGAAAATGCAGTCGCAAAGAAAAAACAAGCTAAGACTAAGAACGATTAGAAGTCAGATTTTGGCGCCATTTATGGTGATTGCAATATTTTTGCCTGCGATGATAATTGTTATTTTCAATATTGTAATAAATTTGTATGTGGACAGAACTACAAGAACGGAGCTGATAACCACAAGGAGTACCGCCTATTCTCTTATGAACGCCGCCCTTGCAGAAAAGACCGAGGAGGGAACGGATCTGAAAAAACACTCTGTAATTGATACTGCAAAGCTTATGATTTCAGCTCTTACTGCGAGCAGATTGTCAGGAAATACTGAGTTTATATTGGTGCATAAGGGCAGGGTTGTTTATCCTAAGGATTTTAATAACAGCCTTATCAGCTACAGTGATACTCAAAAAATTGATATTGCGGCTATTCCCACGGATGATAAGGTTCATATAAGAAAAATTGACGGAGTGACCTATTATTTAACTGCGACGAAGCTTGAAAAATTTAAAGATTTTCCGAACGTTACCATGCTTTTTGTGTCTAACACAAGAAGCTTTGACGATATGATTTCACTTTTAAATATATGGCTTTTAGTCACGATGTTAATTGTGGTTGTATTCGCAATTTATGTGTTTGCAAGGCTCTCAAAGAGAATAAGCAGTCCGATTACAAGTGCTGCCGATATGGCTATTAAGATAGGTAACGGACAGTTTGTCGATGTGCCTATTTTTGACAGCTCTAATGAAATATTAAGGTTATCCACAAGTCTTAACGATATGTCCACAAGACTTAGACAAGCGGAGCGTGTTCAAAAGGAGTTTTTGCAAAATGCCTCCCACGAGCTTAGGACTCCGTTAATGTCGATTCAAGGCTATGCAGAGGGTATAGAAAACAGGATAGTGGCGGATCCTGTGAGCGCAGCCACTATTATAAAGCAGGAAAGTATCAGAATGAAAAAGCTGGTAGACGAGCTGTTGACTCTATCAAGAATTGAGAACCAGTCTAACAGTATAAAATTAAAGCCGACCAATATTACAAACCTTATGCTTGATTTTATCCAAAATATAAACGGAATGGCAATGAAACATAACATCAGAATAGATACATATATGGCAAGCTCCGTTATAGCCTATGTCGATGAGACCCTGCTGTCGCAGGTGGTATTGAATATTATATCCAATTGTATAAGGTATGCCAAGACCCGTGTTTTCGTATCTACAAAAATAGAGGGAGATATGGCTGTAATTACTATAATAGATGATGGAGAAGGCTTTGCCGATGAAGATTTGGAACATATTTTTGATAAGTTCTATAAGGGGAAACAGGGGAATTTCGGGCTGGGGCTTTCTATAGCTGCCACCGCCACTCAATATATGCATGGAAAGCTTACAGCAGTCAATGCAGATGAGGGCGGAGCAAAATTTTGCATAAAGTTAAGAAGCGACATCAGTGATGAAATTCTAATCTAATACAATCTCTTCCAATTCCTTAGGCGGAACATTTTTCGTAGATGCTTTTACCATTTTATTCACGTTATTTTTAGCCTTTTCCACAGGGATAATGGTGCCTGCTCCGGCGACACAGCCGCCGGGACACGCCATTCCCTCAATTAAATATCCGTCCATTTTTCCGACCTTTGCCAACTGCAATATTTTTTTACATTCAGCAAGGCTTTCCACATGCTGAGATTTAAATTCAATATCGGGATAATATTCCTCGACGCATTTTTGAATTGCATTAGCCACCCCGCCCGATATCGCATACCCGCGTCCGGCGCCGGTGGCATCGTGAAATGATGATTCGCCCGCTATATTTTCAAGATCTATTCCTTTCGCCTCAAATATCGCATTTAATTCCTCAAATGTAATAACAAAGTCGACATCACTCCTTATAGAGGTGCGCATAGCCTCAAGCTTTTTAGCCGCACAGGGACCTATAAAGACCACTTTTGAATTAGGGTGTTTCTTTTTTATGCTACGAGCCGTGGCTACCATAGGGGTTAATTCCATTGATACACTCCTGTTAAGCTCAGGAAATTGATTTTTAGCAAGCATGGACCAGGCGGGGCAGCAGGAGGTAAGAAGAACGGGGAGCTCTCCTGTGTACACCTTTTCGGCATAGTGCTTTGCTTCTGATATACAGCCGATATCTGCACCCAAAGCTACCTCATACGCTTCATCAAAGCCAAGCATTAAAAGAGCCTCCTTTATCACCTTTGGGGTACATTTATCTCCGAATTGTCCTATAAAAGCGGGAGCAATCTCCGCTATTACGCTGTTTTTTTCTTCCTTAAGGCAGCGAATAAGTTGAAAAATTTGCGATTTATCCGCTATTGCACCGAATGGACAGGCTACCATGCACATACCGCAGGATACACATTTATCCCCGATTTGAGCTCTGCCGTTGCTGTCACTTCCGATCGCATCCACTCCGCAGGCAAGGGTACAGGGGCGCATTTTCTTAGCGATAGCATCATAAGGGCAGGCAGCCTTACATCTGCCGCACTTTATACACTTACTCTGGTCGATAAAAGATTTGCCGTTTACAAAGGATAAACAGTGTTTAGGGCAAACCTGCATACATGGATGTGCTACGCAGCCCTTACACATATTGCTTACCTCATATTTATTATGATCACATGCCTCACATGCAGAGGGAATAACCTGCATTAGCGGAGGCTCATAATATTTGGCGGAAATATTGCTTTCCTTTATACCGTCGGTAATATGTACGGGCCTATCTTCAGGACGCAACGACATACCCATAGCCAGACGAACCCTTTCCGATGCTATGGCACGCTCCTGATATATACTGTCCCTGTATGAGGGCATATCTCCCGGAGAAACATTGTATGGAATTTTTTCTATGGAATTTATAAGATTTTCAGGATCTATTTCAAAGGCTGTCCTTGCAACCTCCACAAATACATTGTGTCTTATTTTGGTAACAGGTGTATCAAGTCCTCTCATATCCGATTTCTCCTTTCAAAGCCAACAAAAATTCTTAAATCAGTTACAAGATTATAGCAATTAAGTACCAAAAAATCAATGGATTTGATGTATCAAACAGCATACCTTTAAAATACGTTTAAACACACAATTTACTATATAAGTTTACATTTATTTTGTGTAATATATCTATGCCTTTCTTGTCTTAAGGGTTTCCATAATCTTCGCAAGCATATAAAATAATATTGAGTCGACGGGCCATTGAATAAGATTTTTTAAGGCTCTTACAGGCAGTATTACCATAACGGCTCGACCTTGTGAAAACGCTAATAAAAGTGTGTTGATTATAACATTACAAATAAGCTTTACCATAAAATTTGCGGCAAGGCAATTGGCTATACTCACTTTTCTGTTGTAATAGAAGCTGCCGTAGATAAAGCCTGCCAATACCGGTGAGATTGTAAAAAGCAGGTTGAAGGTACCTGACGGCATAATCAGTTCTTTAAGCAAATGAATAACAGCACCGAATATGGTGCCTGCCGTAGGACCTATCAGGAGATAGGCGTATTGATTGACCAGTGATGAAAAGCCGATGTGAAGATAGGGAAATAATCGAATACGGAAAGAGCTTACCACTATAGACATTGCAAGCAACAATGCCATTGTTACTATGCTTCTTGTTTTTTTAAGCTCCAAATAAGATGCTTTGCAATTTAAAAAATAGTTTTTCATAAAATATCCTCCTTTGCAGTTTAAACCTAAATTTTACTAAATTGCAATGCAGAATATTATATGAACCGCCAATAAAGAGAGTGCCAACTATAATAATCTATCCTTATATATCCTTTTTAAATTAATAAAACGGTTATATAAGCATAAACTATTAAAGTGACAGCTTCCGTAGAATATAGCAGCGGGATGCGAAATGTGTACCGAAGCAAATCTTTTCGTCCAAGCGACAACTCCCCGTTCGCAAGGCACTTAACGCACACAAATCTACTCTGCATTTAAAATTAAAATAGTGACAAAATTATAATATCTCGGAAATAAAAAGTCAACAGCTTTTCATATTTATTTTTTCAAGCTTTTTCCGTTTGTACTCTTTAAAATTTCCCGCATCTATGGCTGTACGTATTTCTGTCATCATCTCATTATAAAAATGCAGATTATGAAGTACGCAAAGCCTTAAGCCCAGCATTTCCTTTGCCTTAAGCAGGTGTCTTATGTAGGCTCTGCTATAGCTTCGGCAGGTAGGGCAGGTACAGACTTCGTCAATGGGACGCATATCCTTAGCGAATTTTTCATTTAGTAAATTCATTTTTCCGGCATTTGTATAGACCTGACCGTGACGACCGTTTCGGCTCGGGTAAACGCAGTCAAAAAAATCAACACCCCTGTCCACTGCTTCAAGTATATTTGACGGGGTGCCCACACCCATAAGATATATAGGTTTATTCTGCGGCAAATACGGTACAACATTATCAAGCACATCATACATCTGTTCGTGGCTCTCTCCGACAGCAAGGCCTCCTACCGCATAACCGTCAAGTTCAAACTCACTTATTGTCTTGGCATGTTCTATTCTGATATCGTTAAATATCCCTCCCTGATTTATTCCGAAAAGTAATTGATTCGGATTTACTGTAGTATCGAGGCTGTTGAGCCTTGTAATTTCATTTTTACAACGTAAAAGCCATCTTGTAGTTCTGTCTACCGACGGCTTAATATAAGCTCTGTCGGCAAGTGCCGGAGGACATTCATCAAAAGCCATGGCGATAGTAGATCCTAAGTTTGACTGAATATTCATACTTTCTTCAGGACCCA
Organism: Lachnospiraceae bacterium; assembly: GCA_041844335.1. Taxonomy (GTDB): domain Bacteria; phylum Bacillota; class Clostridia; order Lachnospirales; family Lachnospiraceae; genus CAUUFM01. The sequence continues at coordinate 592 of JBGZAX010000041.1, read as the reverse complement.
TAAAGATTTTATGACCGTCTATGTGAGAGCGAAAATAAACCCCCTCTTCCTTTATTTTTCTCAGAGATGCTAAAGAAAACACCTGAAACCCGCCTGAATCCGTGAGAATAGGACGTTTGCAGTTCATAAGTCTATGCAGGCCTCCAAGCTCCTTAATCAGCTTATCACCGGTTCTTACGTGCAGATGATAAGTGTTTGACAACACTACCTGAGTATTGATGGTTTCCAGGTCGTCACAGGACACGGCTCCCTTAATTGCTCCCGCAGTTGCAACATTCATAAAAACTGGGGTTTCTATACCTCCGTGCACGGTGTTTAGCCGACCTCTTCTTGCCGAACCGTCTTTTTTAAGTAATTTATACATTAATTGAGCTCCTTATATTCGTTATAATTTGTAACAGCATTTAAGTTTACTTTATCAGAAAGTGCTTGTCAAGACAAGTTAAATCGCCACTTTCATTATTAAAAGCACCCGGTGAAGATTTTACAGTTAAATTCGTCCTCAAATCATGAGATTTAAGTATAAAAAATATTTGTTAAAAGGATAAAGAGTTGTAATATGCGACACAGTATTGTATAATAGAAGTGTATT
>JBGZAX010000040.1:0-7479 GCA_041844335.1 Lachnospiraceae bacterium | reverse complement strand
TTATATGAAAAGTATACTCCAATTCAAAAGAATTGTCAAATCACCTTAATGGATTATGGTGTCTCTGACTTCTTCTACCTTTGGTGGCATTGACCATATATCCCAAAACTTAGATGTATTTCGTCTAAAGGATCTACCTTCTCCTTACATTTCTTTTTGTATTGTTTTACTAAAAAGCCACTTTAAAAATATTTTTAACCATTTAGCATTATTGTCTATTTTGGGAGTTGTTATAGATTAACATGCATTACAAAACCATCTTTGACTTCCTGATTTATTCTTTCCATATTTTATGCAAATACCTCCGCAAACGGGGCAAATAACCTTTTTCATAATACCCCCATGTATCGGCAGTCGTTCCGCCAATCCACGAGGGTATAAAATTTGCAATATTTTAATTTTATTAAGAAGCAAATATGACACTTATATGCCCTATTCCTTTATTACATACTTGCCACTATGTTCATAGGAATATAAATCTCACCTTTTTCTACCTTAGGAGCAAACCGCATTTTCACTTCCGACGTTTTGCCGTTTTTGGTAACATAGCACTTCTTTTCCCCTACGGTAAATGTATACTTGTCAGCACCTTTTGTAAGCACAACAGGCTCTCCTTTTCCAGAATCGCTCACTGTATATCCTTTTGCAGCCGCAGCATCACTAACTGTAATACCTGCTACAAACGGCTTTGATTGTTTGATACTCGGCTCAATGGTATCGCGATCCATCACAAAAAACAACAGCTCGTTATACAAATGATCCGCGTCCCTGCAACCCTTAGCCGCCAATTTCATATGCAAATCAGTCACATATTTCTTCGCTTTTTCAGGTGACTCTCTATAATATTTAATCATTGTTTTTTCGGCATCCTGCATTTGATCATAAAGAGAGGTTTCATACAAATTCCAGTAATCCTTTACGCCTTTGCCGAAAAAGCTTCTGTTCTGCTTTGCCAATCCGCAGATTCTCTTATATTTCCAATATGCCCCCTTAGGATTGTATTTCGTTCCATCTACCTTGTATGCGGAATAAGTGTCCGTAATTCCTGAGAAGTTAGGGATAAATACCGAATGCTCCGCATTGCCGAACGCCAGCCATTGCAATGCTCCTATTTCCTGAGGATATGAGTCTTTAATCTGTATTGCATGGATCTGTGCCTGTTCTTCCACTCCGATTACTCTCAAATATTTGTTTTTCGGAAGCGACGCATCCAGCTTGGTACCCTCAAACCTACTTCTCAAAATATCCATTACCTCAAGCACTGAAACCTTGTGAGAGGGAGTGTAGAGGAAAGGATATCGGTGTCCCGTTGCATAGTCCCCTACCGTATTCGGTGATAATATCTTGTGTCCCATCCATGTACGCATATTTGACTCGTCCTCCGGCTTTTCACCAAAGCTAGCCGCAAGATTTATCTTGCCGTTTGTTTTGACCGTCCATTTGTGCTTAGCTGCCATCTTGAAAAGATCCTCTTGAAATATGAAATCTTCAGACTGAACAGGCTCGACCTCATCGATCATAAACATATTTCCAAATACTGCAACCTTATCCGTAGCCAGCTTTTTTGCAGCCCAAAGATGCCCGCTATATACCTCAAATATCCAAGCCTCATCCTTGTTTGCAAGCAGTATTACATTGCCTTCTCCCGAACCGTATTTTTTGTATATTTCTCCAAGCTTTTTGATTGCCTCTCTCGGTGTCTTGCAGGTCGCAGCAAGAAGCCCTGTCACTGCCGCTTCTCTCAGTCCATCTTCAACGAAGGGATCGACCTTTTCGACCTCAGGCCTTGGATAAGCTGAAACTGTTGCAGAAATGCTCAGTCCGTACTCGTTTGTGGCAGCTCCCGCATACACTCCGTCGCCCGCATCGGATGCATCAGGTACCATAGTATATTTATATGTAGTTGCAGGCAGCGGATAAGAGAAGCCCTGAATATCGTCATGTGTTCTCCCCTTAACATTTTCAACTCTGTCCACGACAAGAAACATCTTGTTACATGCACCCGACGCCTGATCCTCACTTCTGGCAATAATGGTACTTCCGTCGGCGCTGACATCTTTTCCTACGTACACTGCCGAGCAGGCCAAGGAACTTACCGTGCTCGTGCTGAATACCAGTGCAAGAGCCATTGCGATTGCCGATACTCTCAATTTTTTCTTCATTACAATTAATTTCCCCCTTTTTTATAATCGTGACACTTTACTGTTTAATATTAGTATGGCAATACCTTTGTTGTCAATAAAAAAATATTTTATCCTGAATTTAGCTCTTTACAAATCTTAATTTTATGTGTATTCTGTTGTTGCAAATAAATTATTCACCAAATATGAAAAAATAATGCAAGTGACACTGATTTTATAAGTATGTTGTTTTGCAAATAACTGTTGAGGCATGTCTATACTGGAGTTATTTAGCTTCAGCTATATATGTCGATGAAGATAGTCTGCTAATCTTTGCCTATATCGAAAGTTCACTTTCGTATAGACAAGCTCGACAAACGATTAAAATAAGTTTTGATCAAAATCATTCAAGCCGTTGGCTAAAAATCGACATAAGCTATAAAAATCCATAATTTTAACATTTTGAATCTATGGTAAGATAATTTTGACTAAATGGAGTTCTGTTGCGTATTAAGCATACCATCTATATAGTCTATGTCTGTTTTAAACCGCCGTTAACAAGCCCTTGCATAATGTTTGATTTTAAGCACTGTTTTTTATTTAGCTTATTAATATTCATAGCGAGCTATGAATAACTTTATTATTGGCTGCCTGACAGCAACCGGGTCGAAAAATAATATGAGTTTTACACTTATGCCCGTATCATTATTAAATGGTGAAATTAAACGGAGGTATATCAAATGAGTGAAAAAACAAAAAATCTGAAACAAGTTTACAAGGCAAGGGATTCGCTGCTCCTTGTCTTTGTTATTCTCATATCTCTTGGCTCTTTTATGGCGGTGGTTATCTTCTCTCATTATTACACCCTGCCTGTGAATGAAACCGAGCTTAATGTCCTCATATCTGTATTTGCAGGACTTCTCGGCTGTGGAATAAGCTCTTTTGTCGCAATAAGAAATTCCATCAGACAACAGGAAGCCCAGAACGCCTTCCTCATTAACCAAGAAAGCAATGCAAGAAAAAGGCTGTTTCTCCAGTTTTATGTGGAGCAGTTTAACAAATTTGAGGAAAAGCACCGCAGTTGGATAATCGCCTCCGACAACTTTATAAAAAATTATGCCGATATGAACAGGCAGGAAATCAAGTACAGCTTTCGTGAAATCAGGGACGGAATAATTTTATTGTACAGGTTTAACAGTATTTTTATTGATGAAGGGCTGGGAGAAAACTGGAGAAAGCTTCACTCTCAGATAGCTTCTCTTGAACAATGGCTCTTTGCCCAGTCAAATATAATAAGCGACGACACCAAGCCTGCCGACTTAACAACCTACTATCAGAGCAACTTTTATATTCCCATAACACTTACCCTGCATGAAATTTCAGAAAATATTTTTGAAAATGAAAAAGCCAGAATATTAGAGCTTCAAAATATTGCAGACTATTAAATTTACATACTTCTCTAAAGTTTTTACCATCTTAGCCTGCATATGTTTGACAAACCTATACTTATGAATAGTCAAAAAGAGGTGACGCTTATAAACGTCACCTTTGATTTTCAAAATCAATCTGCGTCAAATAGCAGCAATGTATTTATTACTTATGTTAAGTTGCTTTGCCCTATTCATTCAACCCGTCAACAATCAATTCAAAAGCATCCACCGTGTAAATTCCCGAAAACATATATCTAAGGGGAACTATAATGAATTTTTCATTCTTAACGGCATTTACATTTGCAAGCTCTTTATTGTTTTTCAATATATTTATCAAATTCTTTGCTCCTTTATCTTCGGGAGTTTCATGCAGTATTATATAATCCGGGTTCTTTGCAACTACATCTTCCCAACCTACCGCAGCAAACTGCTTATCCACATCACTAAATACATTCTCTGCACCGGCTTCTTCTATTAACAGATTTTCCAAGCTCTTTCCTGCTGCAACATTAGGCTTGTCCTCTCCGCTGTCAAATCCCATAACCTTATATTTCTTAGAAGAATCTACCTTGCTCTTAACGGCAGCAAATCTTTCACTAAGCTCGTTACAAAGTTTTTCCGCTTCATCCTCTACATCAAATATCTTGCCAAGATTTCTTATATCTACATACATATCATCCAATTCCGGCTTCTTATCCAATGAGCCTGCCGTTACCAATATATTAATGCCGTTATCTTCATAGTCCTTATATTCCCCAAATATATCCGGTACATTAAAATAAAAGCTGTCCATTAAAATAAAATCCGGATTCAATGATAAAGTTACTTCAAGAGGAGGAAGAGGACTTTTCAGATATCCTTCCGGAATTTCTATTTTTTTGATATCTTCTCTATATTTTTCCGCCACATCATCCAACCCAAGAAGTCCTGCTTCTCTTGTTGCAATTATTTTATCCTTCTGTCCTAATGCAACTAAAGTAGATGCTGCATTATAATCCATAGCAATTACTCTTTCCGGTGCTTTTTCATACACCGTCTTTTTATCAAAGTTATCTATCTCAACAGGATAATGTTTTTCCTCATTTTCTGCCGCAGCCTCTGTTTGCACAGGTGGATTAGTTATATTGCTTTCCTTTTCATCTTTCTTACTTCCACAACCTGCCAAGCTCACCGCCATTACTAATGCCAATACCAAACTTACCGCTCTTTTCATCATAGTTCCTCCTAACTTAAAATATTATTGTAAATAACACATAATTCATTACCATCCTTTATGATTTTAGAGCTCAAATTAAATACTTCTTTTATCATAGAAGATGTTATTACTTCTTCCGGAGTTCCGTTCATAATGATACCGCCATTTTTTAATACATATATTTCATCACAATATTTTGCCGCCAAATTCAAATCATGAAAAACAGAAATTACCGTTTTAGACACACTTTTCAGAACCTGCATTAAAAACACCTGATAATATATATCCAAATGATTGGTCGGTTCATCCAAAATCATAAGCTCCGTATCCTGAGTCAATGCTCTTGCTATCAATACCCTTTGTTTCTCACCTCCTGACAAGCTATTATAATTTCGATTACAAAATTCCCCCATTCCTAATTTTGTTAGATTATCAACTGCCAAATTAAAGTCAGCATTGGAATAATCTTCAAATGCCTTTTTATATGGCAATCTTCCCATAAGAACTATATCTATAACCTTATAATCAAAATCGCTGTTATTTTCTTGTTTCATAACACTCAGCTTTTGTGCAATTTCATTTTGTTCATATTCTTCTAATGCTTTGCCATTTATAAATACGGTTTTCTTAAAAGGTGTAATCGCATTATATAAATGTTTTAAAATGGTGGTTTTGCCGGAACCGTTTGCCCCTATGATCCCGATAAACCTATTTTTATTTGCATTAAAACAAATTGCATCCAATATACTTTTATCTTTTATCTTATATGAAAGATTTTTAATGGTTACAATGGACTCCGACATCATATTTTCTCCTTTAACAGTAAATAAATGAATACCGGAGAACCGAAAAATGCAGTAATCAAACCTATCGGCAGCTCCTGCGGTGATAAAACCGTCCTTGCAATAATATCCGACACACATAAAAATCCACCGCCATAAACAAATGAAAGTGGCAACAGATAAATATGATTGGGACTCATAACTTTTCTCAGAATATGAGGCACAATGAAACCGACAAAGCCTATAAGTCCACAGGACGCCACTGAAACTCCCGCAATAACAGAAACTAAAACTATAGACTCTTTTTTTAATTTTTGAACGTTAACCCCCAAGCTTAGAGCTGTTTCATCACCAAGTGAAATTACATCATATTTTTTAGCTTTAAAAAACAGATAAGTTGCGGATAAACTAACCACAGAACAAGGAAATACGACATTATCCCACCTTGCGCTTGCCACAGAACCCATAGTCCACGATAAAATTCCTTTTATTATATTATTGTCAGGTGTAGCAATGATAAAAAAATTAGATATTGCCGTAAGCATAGTTGACACAGCCATTCCGGTTAAAATCAGCTTTGAATTTGCTATTTTTCTACCTGCACCGGAAATCTGATACACCGATAATAATGCCAATATCGCACCTGTAAATGCGGCTATAAATCTTCCAATCCAAGTGCTTATAAAGGATACTCCTATAAAATAAAAAAATGTCACAGAAGCCAACGCTCCGCTCGATACCCCCACCATATAAGGTTCAGCCAAAATATTTTGAGTTATCGACTGCATAATAACACCCGACAAAGCAAGCCCTCCGCCAATAAAGATAGCTAATACGGCTCTTGGCATTCTCAAATTCCAAATAATGGTTATTTCAGATTTATCAAGCGCCATAGACTCAATTCCTAAAAGCTTAAATTTAGCAACATCTACCACAGAGCCAAGCTTTATATTTGCCGAACCTAAAAACCCGGAGCAAAAAAAAGCTGTCAATATCATCAATACTCCAAGCAACAACATAATTCTATATTTATTCTTCACACCAAGCTTCAATTTTCTCTTTTCGCTCCTCAACCATAACCAATTCATTAAAATAACTATTTTGCAACAATTCTTCGTATTTTCCTTCACCGACAACTTTTCCGTCCTTCAATAAAATAATTTTGTCGGCTTTTTTAATGGTAGATAATTTATGTGCTGCCATTATAACTATTTTATCTCCCTTTATTTCATCTAAAACTTCATTCAACATCATTTCATTTTTTTCATCCAATGCCGAAGATGCCTCATCCATCAATAATATGGGAGAATTTTTTAACATAGCTCTTAAAATGGCTAATCTTTGTAATTCTCCGCCCGAGTAATTAACTCCGGCTTCATTAACAATGTTCTCAAACCCTTTTTCTTTACTCAATATAAAATCTAATGAGTTGAGCTTTTTAGAAATTTTCTCTATTTCAGAAATGCTTATATCCTCTCTTGCATATTTTAAATTATTTAACAGGGTATCATTAAACAAAAAATTATTTTGACTGACAGTTGTTATATTTTCTCTCAATGTACTGTGTGTATAACTTTGCAAATTTTCTCCAAATATTCTTATTTCTCCGTTATTTAATTCATAATATCTGTTTATCAACTTGAATATAGTGCTTTTTCCTCCGCCCGACTCAGATACAAGCACCGTCTTTTCTCCCTTATTTATCTTAAAACTGACCTTATCCAAGATTAAATTTAAAGGATTTTTACCATAGAAAAAACTACAATCCACAAACTCTATACCTTTATTTATTTCACCCTTATTTATCTCATTACTACCATATTTTTTAACAACAGGTTCTATATTGTATACTTGTTTTAACCTGTTCAGTGCTCCAAAAATAAACCCAAAATTTCCGGTTTGATGCATACAATTTCTGAATAGCAAAAAATATAAAACTATAACGGATGTAT
>JBGZAX010000039.1:0-7799 GCA_041844335.1 Lachnospiraceae bacterium | reverse complement strand
TCTATATCGTATTCATCACGGATATCTCCTACTATCTCCTCAAGCAGATCCTCTAATGTAATAAGACCGACAAAAGCAAAAGCGAACCTTCATAAATAAAATAATATTGTATCCGTCACTTGAAAACGTAAAAGCTTGAGCTATAAATAAAAATAAAAAAAGAGGTAGGGGTATGGAATTAGGAAATCCTTTATTGACAGACTTATACGAGCTGACAATGATGCAGGGATATTTTAAAAATTCATCTAAAAATAAAACTGTTGTATTTGACCTATTTTATAGGGAAAACCCTTGGGGCAACGGCTACGCTGTTATGTGTGGCATGGAACAGGTTTTAGACTACATAGACAGACTGCGATTTGATGATTCGGACATCGAATACTTGTCAAATTTAAACCTGTTTGAAAAGGATTTTCTTGAATATTTAAGAAATTTTAAATTTACGGGCAATATTTATTCAATCGAAGAAGGCTCGGTAATTTTTCCAAAAGAACCAATATTAAAAATAATTGCACCGATGATGGAGGCACAGCTTATAGAAACTGCTATCCTATGCATAATCAATCATCAGAGCCTTATAGCGACAAAGTCCGCAAGAATCAGAGAAGCTGTCGGCACCGATAATGTAATGGAATTCGGTTTAAGACGGGCACAGGGTCCTGATGCGGGAATTTACGGGGCAAGGGCTGCAATTATCGGAGGCTGCACTGGCACATCAAATTTACTTTCGGGAAAAATGTTTGATATTCCCGTAATGGGAACACACGCTCATAGCTGGGTAATGAGTTTTAATAGCGAGCTTGAGGCATTTAGAGCATATAGCAAACTTTTTCCGAACATTGCTATTTTGCTTGCCGATACCTATGATACTCTTAATTCAGGAATTCCGAATGCTATAAAGGTTTTTAAAGAAATGAGAGAAAACGGCACACTAAAAGGACTTTACGGAATAAGACTCGACAGCGGAGATTTGGCTTATATTTCAAAAAAAGCTCGGATGATGCTTGATGCGGCGGGATTCGACGATGCAATAATCTGTGCCTCGAATGACCTTGACGAATTTTTGATTGACAGCTTAAAAAATCAGGGTGCTAAAATTTCACTTTGGGGTGTCGGTACAAGATTGATTACCGCAGAGGGAAATTCTTCATTCGGCGGAGTATATAAAATGGCTGCTATAGAGGGGAATAATGGCGAATTTGTGCCAAAAATTAAATTATCCGATAATGCGGAAAAGGTGACAAATCCCGGAAATAAAAAAGTATACAGGATATATGAGGAGCCGGAGCACAAGATAAAAGCGGATTATATTTGCCTTAACCATGAAATACTTAATCCTGATGACAAACTGCACCTGTTCAGTCCTACCGAGCCTTGGAAAAAAACAGTTTTAAAACCGGGCGGCTATTCTGTAAAAGAAATACTAAAACCTGTTTACATAAAAGGAAAAAGGATACAGGAAAAGAGAAGTGTAATACAAATACAAAAGTTTTGCAATGAAGAAAAAGACACTCTTTGGACAGAGGCAAGACGCCTTATCAACCCTCATAGAGTGGCGGTGGATTTATCACTTGAGCTATACAATCTTAAAAATAAACTTTTTAATGAAAACAGGCAATAGAACTATTAAGAGGTAAAGGCAGTGGAGAGTTTTGAATATAAAGCAAGAATGAACCAGCTTTACAAAATGCTTGATGAAAAAAATGCTCTTGGAGCAGCAAAGCTGGCAAATAGCTTGGACTGGAAAAGAACAAGCAATGTAAGAGATTTAAATCTTATAGCAGAGGTTTTTAGAAATGTAAAGGATTATGAACAGGAGCTTGAGGTATTAAAGCTGTCCTACAGTAAATCAAGCAGCGGAAGAGCTGTCCTTGAAAACCTGATAAAATGTGCTATTGAGCTTAAAAATCTTGATTTGGCGGTTGAATATTATAAAGAATACATACATGTATTTCCAAATAATACCTACAAGTTCTATCTAAAATATCTTCTTATAAAAATGCAGGGGGCAAGCCACAGCGATTTAGCAAAGGTTCTTGAAGAATATTGTGGTATAGAACACGATGAAAAAGCTATGTTTGAGCTGGCATACCTATATCATATAGATGGAATGGTCAACAAATGCGTTGAAAAATGTGATGATATAATTATGTGGTTTCATCCCTGTGATGAGTCCTATAAGGCTATGGAGCTGAAAATGCGACACGTTCCGCTGAACGGGTTTCAACAGGAAAAATATAATCAAAAACATTTTGACAAAGAAAAAAAGCAGACGAAAAGCATAGCCCCTGTCAATAACGACATAATTCCTGAAATAGTAATTCCTGAATATTCTTCGGACGGCTTTGATTCTGATGCCTTTGCGGAGAACCTGTCAAAGGGAGTAAGATCGGTTTTACAAAATGAAGAGGACGATACATCGGTAATTCCCGGACAATTAACATTGGAAGAAATGATGGCGGAACTTGAAAGCAAGAAAAATGCCACTGTAAACGGAATAGAGCAACAATTCGGAACGACAGGCATTAAATCACCTCAAATAACCCCTAATTTTAAGCCCTATGCCCCGTTGCCGAACCCGATTGATGACAATCCCTATCTTGATGAAAAGGCTCTGCTTAGAGCACGCACAAAAAATATCTCTGTGGACAAAATAGTGAGTGATAAAGATCTTCATAAAGAGGACTTAAAGCCGAAGGTTGCTCTTAGTGATACACAGTCATTTAACATAATGAAAAATATTGAAAGCGACTTGGCGAGCATACTGGGAGGAAATATATCTTCTGATAATAACAATGCTGATTATGATATTAACAGCGATAATACCGAAAAAAATGTCAATACAAATGATGATTTTGCAAAAAATGATAATATTAATGAAAACATCTTCAAAAACACTGAAATGAATAACGAAGATGAGGACACATTAAACCGAAACCAAGGAGATTCAATAGAAGATAATTTGGACACCAACTTGGAAAAACAATTATCCGGCGAAATATCAGGATACTTTAATGAAATGGAAAGCATTCAACAGGCGGAAATTTGTGAGAATGATTCATTTGAGAATACGGATTCCGCAATCGAAAATGATTTTGAAAACACATTCGAAAATCAAGAGGAAAGTATAAAAGAAGATATCCTCAGCAAAAATATAGACTCTCAAAGCTTAGAAGGAGATTACACTCTTACAGAAAAGCACCTTAAAACACTCGGATATTTTGCTGCAATCGCAGGCTTTGACAGGGCTCTTGCAAAAGCAATAAATCTGTTGAAGGACGGAAACAGATGTATGGCAATAAGCTCTCTGTCGGATGATGACAGAGTGTCTCTTGCTCAAAAGCTCTTACAGGTGGCATACAGTGACCTTGGCGATAATTCTTTAAGAATAGCAATCATAACGGGCGACGCTGTAAATAATAAAAACATTGATGAAATCTTCAATAAAATTGAAGAGGGATTTTTAATAGTTGACAGGGCATTTGGAATAACTGTGCCTAAAGTAGAAGATATTTGCTTTAATCTTAAGATGAAACCGAGAGTCGGAATAGTAATCTGCGACAACGAGAAAAATCTGAAATCTTTATTGGAGCTTAATAAGAATCTGGAAAAATTTGTAGATGTTCGTATACATTTGCCTGTTCTTACCAATAAAGAGCTTGCCGCCTTCGGGGAAGAATATGCTGCAGAAAACGGCTATATTATAGATATGGCTGCGAAACAATCAATATATGACACAATAGGTCAGCTGCAAAAGGGCGAACTTGTTGTCACTGTTGCTGATATCAGAGCCCTTATAGACAAGGCTATAAAGAAAAAAGAATCTAAGAGTTTTACCTTCTTTACCAAAAACAGATCAGGCATAAATGTTCTCGAAGAGAATGATTTTGTATAATAGAAACAAAAAAAGTTACCAGTAGGGATCCTCCAATATTTGACTATATCGAAAGCTTTCTTTCGTAATAGACAAATGTTGGAGAATCTGTATATTATTCTAAAACAATACTTCCGGCATTAAGAGAATAAATAATACAATTTTTTATCTTCATCTTATATGCCTCACTTAAGGCCTTTGAATAAAGTTTCAGCTGATGCAGATAATTTGTTCTGTAATAGTCAGGATCAGTGGCTCTGTCACTCTTGTAATCAATGACCACCAGCTCATTGTCTTCAATAAAATACGCATCTATTATGCCCTCTATGATGACGGATTGTTCAGCCCCGTCTTTAAAAATATCCTTTGCTTTTAGCTCATAAAGAAACTTTTTTTCTCTGAATAATAAAGCATTTTTATCTGCATCTTTCATTCTTGAATATAATGATCCGGTTGTAAAATCAAGCAGCTTTTCTATATCAATTTCTTTGATATCCTCCTTTTTTATTATACCTTTCACAAATATCTCTTTCAAAAATTTCTCTATATCATCTGCCGTATCGTAATTTCTGCCGAAATCCAATACTTCCAAAATTTTATGATAAAGCGTTCCTACAGAGACTCCTTTATTTCTGTCAATACTTAAATCTATCTCCTCTGTAGTCAAATAGTCAACATTTTTTTCTTTTTTTATAGCAGCAAATTCCGTAACCGACAACTTAAGGGGCTTTGATAAATCCTTATTTTTATAGATAAATTCACGGTTTTTTTTGATAATATTTTTTACTTTATCACTTAAATCATTCTTAAAAGGTTTATTTTTTACTATGTCTCTGTCCGCTAAGATGACATCTTTAATCGGAGCTGCTAAAATGAACTCTACATCTGATTTTTGAAACACATAATCAACAGTTTTATCATGATCATCAACACTAATGTCAATAACAGCTCTTGACTTTTTGCTCTTATTAAAAAATTTCTCATCGGATAAATACAGGCAATCAACTAAAAAGCTCAAATTATCCTTGCAAATAATCGGTAAAATATAGTCACAAAGAGAGGTTTTTGTGTTGGATCCTGCCTTTAATATATTTTTGTCTATACTGCAAATACTCTTTTGAAAATTGCCGGACAGCTCTCCGTCGAAGACCAAAACCAACCTATTTTTAGCTCTGGTTAAGGCAACATAAAGCAGTCTTATCTCCTCCTCCATTTCCTCAGCCTTATTTTCCGCATTTATTAAATCGAGCAGCATTGAACGTGTCTTTACCCTCTTTTTCAGGTCGATTAAAGGCAGTCCGAGCCCCAACTGACTGTTAAGTGCCGGACTTGATTCTCTTATATTAAACCTTGATGTTAAATTTGCAAAAAACACAGCTTTAAATTCAAGACCCTTTGATGCGTGAATTGTCATCAATTTTACGCTATCAAGATTTTCCTCTACTTTACCCTTTCTTTCAATCGAAAGATCATTTTCTTCTATCCTTTCTATGTAATGCAAAAAACCGGACAGGGTAGCATTATCATTAGAATATTGAAGAGTAAAGATAAGAAATTGTTTCAAATCCTCAAGTCTTTTTTCAGCATCAAAAAAAGACTCAGCATATTCTTTAATTTTCAGCTCATCAACAACCAAATTCACAAACTTATATAAGGGCAAGTAGCCGGCATACGCTCTTAAAATATCAATTTTATCAAAAAATTTTCTTATCTTTTTTTCTAAATTTTCATCATAATATTTAGAATCCTTAAGACTGCCGTATTCTTTAACAGCAGCGTTAAAATCCTTAAGCCCGGCAAGCCTTATCTTAACCAGCTCCTGTGCAGTAAATCTTCCAATATTTGAAAGCATGGCGGAGCATAAGGGTAAGTCCTGAATGGAATTATCAATTACCCTTAAATAATCAACTAAAGTTCTAACCGTGGTATTTGATAAAAAGCTGGTATTTGTCTTTATGTCATAGGGAATGTTGTACTCCTCAAAAGCTCTTATATAATCATATATCTTTCCACTCAAGGATCTCAGTAAAATAGCAATATCACTGTACTTATATCCTTTCTTTTCATAAAGCTCTTTTATTTTTCCACAAATATGTCTTGCGGCGTATTGATGCTTCGAAACATCGGTATCTGAAATATAGCTATAGCCCTTGGTCACGAACAGGCAGGAAATCACCGGCTCCCCGCAGTCATTATTGCACTCATTTTTTCCGCTTACAAGCCTTTGCCTTTCATCATAATGAATGCTGTAATTCTCTCCGTCCATTATTTGTTCACAGATATTATTCGTAAAATCCAATATTCTTCCATCTGATCTGAAATTTTTTGACAAATAAATGACCGTTCCGTTTTTTCCTGAAGCATAGCTGTTCAGTCTGTTTGAAAAAAACTCGCATCTGGCCTGTCTGAAGCCATAAATACTCTGTTTTAAATCACCCACCAAAAACAAATTTCTGCCATTTGAAATACTGTTTATAAGCTCCTCCTGCACAAAATTGGAATCCTGATATTCATCTACCAAAATATATTTAAATAACCCTTGATAGCTTTTTGCAATGTCACTCGGCACAGATACATTATTACTTCTGTCTATCAAAATATCAAGCGCAAAATGCTCCAAATCGGAAAAACTTATCCTCCCCTTTTCAAGCTTTTTTAATAATAATTTTTTTCTAAATGTTTTTACCTCAATTATCAGAGCCCTTGCAATATCATTCAGCTTATCAATACCGGCATCTCTTATAAAAAAATTCTTGATGTTTTCAAAGTGCTCCAAATATTCCAAATCCTTATGATAGATATCGGCGTACATTTTTAAAGCCCTGTTATCATTCCCGATGTTATACGAATACATCTCATATATTCTGTCTAAAAATTCATCACAAAAAGGCTCACTGTCACAAAAATCCGATATTTTTAAAATCACCTCTTTTAATCTGTCAAATAGAAATCTATCCTCAAAGTAATCCGTTAATAGAGTTTTTCTGTCTGTTTCCATTGTTTTTAACTGTTCATCCAAGATTTCATTCTTTAATATACTCAAATCAATAACGTCAATTACGCTGTAATTCACGTCCAAGCCTATATTATTTTGCCGAATTTTATAAAAATTGTTTTGAACAATGCTGTTACAAAAGCTGTCAATCGTGGTTATGTTTGCCATAGGTAACTCATATAATATTTTTTGCCAACGTGCTGTATTTTTGCCCTCCAATATCTTCTTGCCCACTCTATCTGATAATCGATCCTTCATCTCAGATGCCGCCGCCCTTGTAAACGTCATAACGGCAAGATTTGACAGACTTAAATCACTTTCATTTTCAATCAGATATATTATTCTTTCTATTAAAACGGAGGTTTTGCCGGAGCCAGCCGACGCACTCACTAAAATATTTTGACCGTTTTCAGTAATGGCTCTTTTTTGTTCCTGTGTAAATTCTCTCATATTATCATTATTCTTTATCAGCTCCCCGCTCATTTATCCCTCCTTAATAAAGCCATCAATACCGACATCATTTAAATATCTGTAGCTTTTCTTGTCATCAATTCTGCAAATATTGGAATAGTCGCAATAAGCACAGGCATTAAAATTCTTATATCTTACGGGATTAACCATAATGCTCCCGTTTTCTATTTTATCATTTAATTCTTCTGCCACATTCACACTGTGATTTATGATGTTTTCTATATCGCTCTGACTAAAAGCCTTACTGGCAACAGTAAAATTTCCGTCCTTTTTTGTGGACAAATGTATCACGCTTGACTTGATGCCGCCTGAAAACATAGGCTTCTTTAAGCTTTCATCTATCATATTTTTGTCGAGTTTTTTCACATTATCAACACTCGCATCAAAAAGCCCTGTCAGACGTAAGCTGTCCTTTAATTTTTCATCAATCAAATCATCATCAATATCTTTTTTATCATC
>JBGZAX010000038.1:0-24206 GCA_041844335.1 Lachnospiraceae bacterium | reverse complement strand
AATATTAGAAAGCAGCTCAAAAAGAAAGCTGGTTAAAATTTTGGCTGTAGTTGGCGGTTTAGCTATCATATTTACCGTGGCTTTTGCAGTATATCGTTACTTTAGCAAACAGGAATATATAGACGATTTTGACGATGATTTCGATGATGATTATGATGACGATTTTTCCGATGACTTTTTTATAGATAAAGAAGAGTCTGAAGAAGCGTCGGAAACTGTAGAAACTGCATCATCAGAATTGGATTAAATTTATTACAAGATAATGAAAAAAGGTGAAATATACTGTGGTATAGTCTATGATACGATCTTTCCGAGAAAAGGTAAGGTAAAAATAGACGATACCGCAGTTTTTGTAGAGGGTTCTAATAAAGGTCAAAGCATCAGCTTTAGAATTATCAAAAAAAAATCCAAGAAAATAGAGGGAAAACTTATATCTGTGGATAAAAAAGCCGACTATGAAATAGAACCTTTATGTTCTCATTTCAATTTTTGCGGTGGCTGCTCCTTTGCAAACATTCCATATGATATGGAAATAAACTTAAAAGAAACCTATGTAAAAGAGCTTCTTGCTAAGTCTTTTTTTGATTTTTACGGAAAAAATGATATAATAAAAAATACATTCAACGGCACGAATAAAGCAATAAGCTCAATTTCTTATAGAAATAAAATGGAATACACTTTCGGAGACTTAATAAAAGACGGACCTCTTGAATTGGGACTTCATAAAAGATACAGCAGTCACGATATTATTACTGTGGACGACTGCAGCATAGTACATAATGATTTCTTGAAAATAATGAGCTTTTCTCTGGACTTTGCAAAAGCAAATAATCTTTCCAGATATCATCGAATGAATCATACAGGAGAACTCAGACATTTGCTTGTCAGACGTTCCTGCTTTACTGAACAAATCTTAGTCGGTTTGGTCACAACATCAAGCTGTAAGGCTGACATGAATAAATTTTCTAAAGAACTGTTAAGTCTTAATTTGGACGGAAAAATCGTATCTGTCTTACATATAGTAAACGACTCTCTATCAGATGCAATTAAGGCAGATGAGATAAAAATCCTTTACGGGAATGATTATATTTATGAAAAACTGTTAGGCTTGGATTTTAAGGTAAGCGTTTTTTCCTTTTTTCAAACCAACTCAAGAATGGCTGAAATGCTCTATTCCTGTGTTAAAAAATTAGCAGGTGATCTGAAAAATAAAGTCGTACTTGATCTATACTGCGGAACCGGTTCTATTGCACAAATATTGGCTAAAGACAGCAGATATGTGATAGGAATAGAGCTTATAGAAGAAGCTGTCAAAGCAGCTGCAGAAAATGCAAGACTTAACGGTCTCAACAACTGCGAATTTATATCAGGTGATGTGGGCGAAATTACAAAAATGCTGAACGGTTTAAGAAAAGGAGAGAAAAAAGGCTTAAATACGCCATTTAATATAAATGATGATACTATAAGCCTATTAAATGATGTAAATACAATAATTGTAGATCCTCCAAGAGAAGGTCTAAGGTTTAATGCCGTATGCGAAATTCTTGCCTTTAATCCGAAGGATATAGTATATGTATCCTGTAAACCGACATCACTTGCAAAAGATATCATACACTTTTTTAATGCGGGCTATGAGATCAAAAAAATAGAGCTTGTCGATATGTTTCCAAGAACTCAACATGTGGAAACAGTCTGTTTGCTGTCAAGGAAAGAAAAATAAGTGCTGAAAAGTGGCGTATTTACGGAGATTCTGATATTTGGCTGTCAGCGTCATAGAACGAAATTAGCCGCAAGAATCGCTCCGTGGAAACTTATCAACCGAAATGTACGGAGGGTTGAGTAGGCCGTTTGGATGTCAGCACAACACGATAACTGTAGAGGTGACATATTTATGTAGAAAAGTATCATTACGGATTCCGCAGGTAACATAGCTTATTGGAAATCAGACGTATTTGATTTATCCAGAGACACCTTATTCTTTCTCCATGGATTGACCGCGAATCATACTATGTTTGAACAGCAGTTTCCTGTTTTTGAAAAGTTTTACAATATCATTGCCTGGGACGCTCCTTCGCATGGAGCGTCACGACCATATCGGGAATTTACTTATGAAAATGCTTCAAAAGGGTTGAAAAAGATTATTGACGAATGCAGAGTCCATAATGTAGTGTTGATTGGTCAGTCAATGGGCGGATTTATCGCACAGGCTTTTATTTGTAGATACCCCGAAATGGCGAAGGCTTTTGTGGCAATTGACTCAACCCCATATGGGGATTATTATTCAAAAATAGATATGTGGTGGCTTAAGCAGATTGAGTGGATGTCAAGGTTATTTCCGGAGAAACTCCTGAAATCATCTATGGAAAAGCAGAACTCCCTTACTGAAATCGGTCGATTAAATATGGCAACCATGATTGAAGGATATAAGAAGGCAGAGCTTTGTCACCTTATGGGAATGGGATATGCCGATTTTCTTGAGGATAACAGAGTATGCAAGCTTTCTTGCCCTGTTTTATTGATCATTGGGGAAAAGGATAACACGGGAAAGGTTAGGGCGTACAACAGGAAGTGGGCAAAACGAACCGGATATCCTTTGGTGTGGATTTCTAATGCTGCTCACAACTCCAATATTGATAACCCCTCTGAAGTAGATGAAGCAATCATGGCCTTTATAGAGAATCTGAATAAAACAACTTAGAGGCTATGCAGGTCGAAAGCTTGACAAAGATTTCGAATACGGATTTTTAAAAGAAGCACTGCTATTAGTTACCAGTGAAAAGCCATTTAGAGGACCTGATGAATATTCGAACGGTGATTATAAATATATGTGTAAAACGATGGGGGATTTTGAATGGTTTCAAGGATATGAATCAATAACTTTTCAAGGAAAATTAGTCTATGAGTGCTATTATCATGGAGGGATAGTTCGATAACTTCTGGTTTAGTGAGTAGGAAGGAAGTGGAATATGAAATCTGTTGTATTGTTATATGAGACATGCTGTATTTATGAAATTGTGATTACAAATTATTTTCTTCAGTTTTGTGGGCACGAATTGGTTTTTGTCACTGTAGATGGGAAATCTGTCACCTCCCAGGAAAAGTTTTCTTTAAATGCGACTTGCTCTTTAAAGGATATAGATCCAAAAGATGTAGAAATTCTTCTTGTGCCAGGCGGAGATATTACATCTATTTCTAACGATGAAGTATATTCATTTATACGTTCAGTCGTAGATAACAAAGGTCTTGTTGCAGGTATATGCAATGGTGTCGATGAGCTGGAAAATGCAGGAATTCTTGAAGGGATAAAATCTACACATTCTATCAAAGAATCTCTCGTAGTAAGCGAGTACGTAATCACTGCAAGAGCAAACATGTATGTAGACATGGCTATTGCTATTGGGAAAAAGATGAACTTATTTGTAGACGAAGCAGATTTGCAGGAAACCATCGATTTCTGGAAGTTACACAAGACATTATAAGAACAAAAAATAATGGTGTATGATGATTCATGAAGAAATAGTAGATAAAAAGACAAATCTACATATTGTAAAGATAACAGCGGATTAGACACAATGAATAAACAGGAGTGAATGTATGAAGGTAGGCATTTCAGCCTGCTCCAACGGACATTTGAGAGAATGGGAGGAGCAGGTAAAAGACCTTATAGAAGTATTAAAATTAATGGATATAGAGCCGACTCTTGCTCCGCATATTTTCAAAACTGTTGATGAGTTCAGCGGAACTGATAAAGAACGAGCACAGGACCTTATGAGATTCTATGCAGATGAGGAAATTACGGCTATATACGATATATCTGGCGGAGATCTTGCTAATGGTGTTCTAAAGTATCTGGACTATGATTTTATCGCAAAATCAGATAAGACATTTTGGGGATATAGCGATTTAACGACTGTCATCAACGCTGTTTATACAATGACAGGTAAGTCTTCAGTTCTTTTTCAAGTGAAGAACATGGTATGGTCAAAAGCCAAGGTGCAGCAGAAGAGATTCAAAAATTACATTACGGGCAAGAAAAAAGATCTCTTTGACCTTGATTATGAGTTCATTCAAGGCATGTCTATGGAAGGTATTGTTGTTGGCGGAAATATCCGTTGTCTCACCAAGCTTGCTGGAACGAAGTATTGGCCGGATATGAAGGATAAGATTTTGATGCTTGAATCACTTGGCGGAGAATCTGGACAGATTGCAACTTTGTTTACGCAACTTGATGATATTGGTGTATTTGATCAGGTGTCAGGAGTATTGCTTGGAACCTTCACCTGTTATGAAAAAGCTGATTTAGAATATTCGATCTTTGATCTTCTAAAGATGCACATACCAACTAACTTGCCTGTTGCATGTACAAAAGACATTGGTCATGGACAGGATGCGAAAGCTATCCGAATTGGTGAGTGTTATAAGTTTTAAGAAAAGCTATTTAGTAGAAACTATGGTCGCACGTCTGCCTGCTTAATGGCAGGTATTAGTGCGACTTTTTTATTTTTTCTTCTTGCCACATCCATTTCCCTTTACCGGCTTGCAAAGTTCAGAATATCTTTGCAGAAGATCCGTAAAGGTCTTGAACTCATTGTTTTATGCAAGAAATTAAGGAAACAGGTAGGCATAAATATATTTTGAGTATTTTTACAAACAAAAGACGGAGAGATTCAATTAAAATTATCTTATTTCAGCATTTTAGTTACAACATTTATAACCTCGTCTATTTTTGTGTCAATTTCTTCCTGGTTTCCCTCTTTTATAGCATCCACAACACAGCCTTTAAGGTGTTCATTTAAAATATCATTATTTATTCCCTTCAGTGCGGCAATTACGGCAAGCAGCTGAGTAGAAATATCAATGCAGTATCTGTCATTGTCAACCATATTTGATATCGCATTCAACTGTCCCATAGCTATATTAAGCTTTCTTCGTATCTTTTTATAATCCGCTTTCATAAACAAAATTCCTACTTTATGTCTATCACGCTGTATCCCGCATCTTCAACTGTTCTTTTTAAAATTGCATCATCTACATCTGCTGTCAGCTTTAAATTGGCAACCTTTTTTTCCAAATCAACTACCGCACTGACATTGGCAAGACTGTTTAATGCCTTTTCTACATTTGCCTTACAATGCATACACATCATTCCGTCTATATGCACAACCTTTGCCAAATTTTCTGCGTTTATTTGATTGCTCATTTTAACTACCTCCGTTTTCACTTCATTTGATATATCATTTTTTATATATTCCATCTGTTTTTTTGCCTTAAAACGCCTTAATCGTAATGCATTTAAAACCACAAATACCGAGCTGAAGCTCATAGCTAAAGAACCTATCATAGGATTTAATCCAATATTAAACGGCTCATAAAATACCCCTGCTGCAAGCGGTATACATATTATGTTATAGAAAAATGCCCAGAATAAATTTTCCTTTATGTTCCTTATGGTGGCACGACTAAGCTCTATCGTAGTAACCACATCCTGTAAATCACTTTTCATAAGTACTATATCTGCAGAATCGATAGCAACGTCTGTGCCGCTACCCACAGCTATTCCTACATCGGCTTTCGCCAATGCTACTGAGTCATTTATTCCGTCTCCTACCATTGCTACAATTTTGCCTTCATTTTTAAGTCTTGCTATTACCTCCTCCTTTTGATCTGGCAATACCTCACTTATAAAATCATCCAATTTAAGCTTTGAAGATATATTTTGAGCAACCTTGAAATTATCACCTGTCAGCATTATAGCTTTAATACCGAGAGCCTTAAGTTTTTCTATTGCAACGGCACTTGTATTTTTGGGAATATCGCTTATGCCGATTATTGCCGCCAAAACACCATCTATTGCAAAAAACACCGTCGTTTTACCCTCATCTGCCTGCTTTTCCATATATTTGTCAAAAGAACTCACATTTATATTATTATCAGCCATAAACTTAAGGTTGCCGGCAATTATGATCTTTTTATCTAAAATGCCCTTCACTCCTCTTCCCATTATTTCAGAAAAGCCTTCCACTTCCAACGGTTTCACTTTAGAAATCCCGTAGCTTGTGATAGCCTTTGCCAATGGCTGTTGAGAGTTTTGCTCAAGTGATGCCGCCATTTTCAAGAAATCGTGTTCGGAATAGGTGTCACTTAATATTAAATCGGTCACCGTGGGAGTCCCCTGAGTAATAGTGCCCGTTTTGTCAAAAACTATAGTGTCGATCATATGCATAGTTTCAAGACTTTCCGCACTTTTAAATAATAAGCCGTTTTTCGCTCCCTGACCCGTTCCTACCATTATGGCAACAGGGGTTGCAAGGCCTAAAGCACATGGACAGGATATGACAAGTACGGATATAGCAAAATTAAGTGCAAATTCCGTGGTAGCTCCCGTCATCTTCCAAACTGTAAATGTAATAATTGCTATTGATATAACAGCCGGAACAAAATATAAGGATATCTTGTCAGCCATTGATTCAATAGGAGCCTTTGTAGCGTTGGCTGCCTTTACAAGCTCTATTATCTTGGACAGCATCGTATCACCGCCCGTCTTTGTCACCTTGAAATTAAATACGGCCCCCTTATTTATCGTAGCCCCTATCACATTATCTCCGATACTCTTTTCTACCGGTATGCTCTCTCCGGTAATGGCGGATTCATCAATTACAGTACTGCCTGATACTATGATCCCGTCCAATGCCACAGCTTCGCCCAATCTCACCTGCAATATATCCCCTATTTTTATGTCTTTCACATCCACATCTTCAATTTTATCTTTATTTGCCAAATGTGCTGTCGTAGGACGCAGCTTTACTAAAGATGATATGGCAGCATAAGTCTTTTTCTTTGACCTTGTTTCAAAATACTTGCCTAATGTAATAAGTGTTAAAATCATTACCGCAGACTCAAAATATAGATTATGGTGATATTTGTGTATTTTATCAAAATCCCCGACACCCAAAAACATTGACATTCTGAAAATAGCAAAAATTCCATAAATAATAGCTGAAGTCGAACCTATAGCCACTAAAGAATCCATATTGGGATTTCCATAAAAAAGGCTCTTAAAACCTTTTTCATAATAAGCCATATTTATAAACACAACCGGAAGTGTTATTAAAAACTGCATAAACGCAAAGCCTACAGCATTATTTTCTCCAAGTAAAAAATCAGGCAAGGGCAATCCTATCATATTGCCCATAGATACATACATTAAAAGCATAGTCAAGGGAATACTTATTTTGAGTCTGAGAGCCATACTCTTAACCTGTTCGTCCCAGATGCTTTCGCTATTATCCTTATCATCATTATTGGCTGATTTTTTACAGCCTGCTATGCTGACACCGTAGCCTATTGCCATAACGGATCTTATTATATCATCATCATTCGTCCTGTCTTCATCATAATCTACGACCATTGAATTAGTCATCAGATTTACATTCGCATCATTGACTCCGTCTATCTTCAAAACAGCTCTATTTACAGCTGCACTGCATGCGCTACATGTCATCCCCGTCACATCAAAACTCTGTTTCATATTAACAATGCCTCCATATAAAAGCATTATATACTCATAGGGGGTATTTGTAAAGAAATTTGTTGAAAATAATACACTCAACGTTCCCATATAAAAAAGAACTTCTCTATTCCGGATATAAGAAGTTCCATAAATTATAGCATTACAATGCTTATCAGCAGCTCTGACAAAACAACTTTTTTATTTCATATTTAAACAACTACTTTGTAACAAAATCATCAAGCTTGTCAATCCGTTCCGCCACCCTTAATTCTTCTTTTTGTTGCTGTCTTAGAGTTCTTATGCTTAGCAAAAGTTCATTTTGCTTTGTCCTGCTTAAAAGCTTAAACATTTCAAAAAAATCCATAACCTCATTATTGGTGGCAATAAATTTTTTCATATCCGTACGTCCCAATATATAGTCAACTGAAACATTAAAAAAATCAGCTATGATACAAATTTTTTGAATATCAGGAATACGAGTTCCGGTTTCATAGTAAGATATGGTAGCTCTCGCAAAATTTAAACTGGACGCCAATTCATCTTGTCTGAAACCGGCTTCTTTTCTTAATTGTCTAAGCCTTTCACCAAAAAGATTATCCACAAAAAGTTCCCTTTCAATAAAATTTAACAATTCTTTTTTTTATAATAGCATAATCGGGAACTAAATAATTTCATTGTAACAATATGTCACATTAAAAATCCTTACAAAAAGCTGATTAAATGGACATAGAAGACGCCAGCTCAATAATCAGATCTATATTATCATCAATAGCGGAAATATTCACCTTTTCCATACCGCATTTCTGACATCTATATATAATCTTATAGCTATCCTTATGTTTTTTAACACCTATAGGTTCAAGTATTCCGTGACAATCACAATCTCTGTCACCTGGGGTATTATCAAGATGCACTGAACGCAAACAGTTAGGACAATGATCTCTTGCAGTATATTTAAGCGGAAAAACCTCATTTCCGCAATTTAGGCATACAAAGCCCTCATCAATCATAGTAAATCTTTTTGCCATAAGTCCTCCCTGCCGTCATATAATACTAAATCAACGCAAAAAAAGAATTTCATTATTAATTCTTATTAAATAAAATACATCAAACTTTTCAATATAGAATCGTATCCTGTTCAATATCATGTTTTGAACAATCTACTTCTTCACTTTTACATAAGACCAAATCATTATGATAACTGTGAGCCTCCTTACTGATTTTGGGAAAGGCAAAGCCCTTTATTTTCATATCATCGAAATCGAAATTCATAAAATCCTTTTCTTCTATATGTGATTTGTCAAATGTCGAACCGTCAGGTCCTTTAGTCTTACTTCCCACCAAAAAATAGGTAAATATCCTCTTTCCATCTTCAGCCATGGTGTCATCCCACGTCGTGTCAACGGCATACCAAATCCCGTCAACCATTACATAATTCCACATATGACGCTCAGTATTAAATTCAAAAACCCCTTTGCCTGTCACCAATACACAGGGAATTTCATGTAAATCACACAAATATTTAAATGATCTGGCATAACCTTCGCATACTGCCTTTCCGTTATTAACGGCACCCACCATACTATAAACAGTTTCGTCCTTTGAATGATGATAATCCACGTTATCAATCAGCCAATTATGTATATTATAAAGCGTCGTTACATCATTATCTCCCCTCAAATCAAGCTCCGCCGCCTTGGTTTTTAAAGCTCTTGCCTCTTTTGCAGGTAAAATCCCTCCAAGCTCTACTCTTATCCCTGATTTGAGTTTATAAGTGGTCACATGTAACGAGCCGTCAAAATAATACGGCAAATCTGCGGCTATAGCATCTACCACACGATAAACCGACTTTTCCGAACATTTTACTTTCACATCTAAGATCTTTTTTTTATCAGCTTTTTCAAGTTCCTTTTTAATAATCCTATAAGATGCCTTTTCAATTTTTGAAAGCTCGCTGTAATATGATGTTTTTTCCGCTAACGCCTGCGTATCTGAGAAAAATATCATAAGCAAAGCAAAAGTAAATAAAAAAAATCTGCGCATATATTTCATTGTATCATCAACACTCTCTTTCTATATTTTAACAACATCAGTATATAGGATTTTTTTACTTTTGTCCACCTGAATTTACCTCAAAAAACACCAACAAACCGCTAAATATCCCTCTTTACCTGTATGAGTTCTCTGTTTTCTTGTAGTAATTTCTCTATATGGTTTTTAAAACTTACCTCATTTCAGTATTTATAAAATGAAAAAGGCCACAACCCTTTATTTTCTTAGGCTTGTGGCTTTTATCTTTTTATTTGGCAATAATTAATCTCTTGACCGCCTCCTGATTTCCTTTCGGACACGCTATCGCTATTATTCCTCCAAACGGCATCTGTGCTCGCAACCTGTATGAATCCGGAAGATCAAACATTTCTCTCACCATATCATCAATTATCGGATTGTAATGCTGAAGATTAGCTCCTATTTTTAAATCACTTAGTGCCATCCAAACTGAAAACTGCATCATTCCATTCGATTGCTCCGCCCAAATCGGAAAATTATCGGCATATAAAGGATTTTGCTCCTGCAATGTCTTTATAACATCATCATCTATGAAATACAAAATTGTACCATAGCCCCTCTTAAATTCATTTATCTTCTTTTCAGACACCTTGCCGTCAAACGCATCATATATTCTATCCCAAAGCTCCTTGTGCTTTTCTCCCAGAGCCAAAACAACTCTCTGAGATTTCATATTAAAAGCATCAGGAACAAGCTCAATAACATTCAAAACCGCAGCTGTCAATTCACTCTCGTCTATCGGCAATGTATCGTTTATCGCATAAATCGATCTTCTTAATTCCAATGATTTTATTATAGACATATTATCTATTCCTTCCAGTATTTATAAGCTTTCGCATACAAAAAATTATTCATCGCCGTCATCAGCAGCTCTTGATGCCACTTCCTTTTGCTGTACATCGCTCGGAGCCACTTCATAGCGTGCAAGCTCATAAGAATAAATACCCATACCGCCTGTCATTGAACGAAGATTTGTAGAATAACCGAACAACTCACTTTGCGGAACCTCCGCCAATATCTCCTGTAAACTGTTTCCTGTAGGATTCATTCCTAATACTCTGCCGCGCTTTTTATTCAAATCTCCCATAACATCTCCGGTATACTTATCGGGAACCACCACCTTTACCGACATTATAGGCTCTAAAAGTACAGGATCAGCTTTCATTATGCCGTCTTTAAATGCCATGCTCGACGCAGTTTTAAACGCCATTTCCGATGAATCCACAGGATGATAAGAACCGTCATACAATACCGCCTTTATACCTACCACAGGGTAAGATGCTAAAGGTCCTTTAAGAACCGACTCCTGCAATCCTTTTTCAACAGCCGGAAAATAATTCTTGGGAACCGTTCCCCCAACTACTGTTTGTTCAAATATATAAGCAGTTTCCAAATCTCCCGACGGCTCAAAGGTCATCTTTACGTGTCCATACTGTCCATGTCCTCCGGATTGCTTTTTATACTTGGATTCCACATCAGATTTTTTTCTAATCGTTTCTTTATATGATACTCTGGGCTTACTCAGCTTGATTCCCACCTTATACTCATTTAACAGTCTGCTGGCAACCACTTCAATATGTAAATCGCCTATACCGTAAATTAATGACTGATGATTATCCGGGTCATTTACAAGCTTTAATGTTAAGTCCTCCTGAGACATCTTTTGCAACGACTGTGCCACCTTATCCATATCAGCCTTATTCTCCACCTCATAACGCATACATGTATAAGGCTTCGATATATCGGCCTTTGTGTATATAATAGGATTTGCCTTTGTAGACAGACTGTCTCCTGTCTTTGCCGAATTAAGCTTTGCTAAAGCTCCAATATCTCCAGCGTGCAGCTCACCCACCTCTTCAGTCTTTCCTCCGTTCATTATATAAAGCTTTCCTATCTTTTCTTCAACATCTTTATCACTATTATAAAGCAAATCATCAGTCTTAATAACACCAGAATTCACCTTAATAAGAGAATATTTTCCAATAAACGGATCAACAACGCTCTTAAAGATGTTAGCCGACTTAGTCTTGGAGAAATCATAATTTGCCTCAAATATTGCGCTGGTTTTCCCGTTTATGCCGGCTTTTTTAACCTTATCAGGACTTGGAAAATATTTAATTATGTCGGTCAACAGATTGTGCAAATTGCGTAGCTCCGTAGACGAACCCATAAGAACCGGAAAAATATTACAGTCGTCCACATTAAACTTGGTGGCTGCTCTTACTTCATCTACTGTAAATGTCTCACCCGAAAAATATCTATCCATAAATTCCTCGCTGGTTTCAGCCACAGCTTCCATTATGGAATCTCTATATAATTCAAGATTTTCCTTACAATAATCAGGAATTTCGCACTCGACTCTCTCCCCCGGATTACCAAATCTTCTACCTGCATTTTTTACAATATTTACATAACCTACAAACTTTTCATTGTCACGAATCGGCTGATAAAACGGAGCAATTTTTTTACCGTACAATTCCGTTAAATCTTCAACCACCTGTCTAAAGCTCGCATTATCAATATCCATTTCCGTAACAAAGAACATACGCGGGAGGTTATATTTCTCACACAAATCCCAAGCCTTCATAGTGCCCGCCTCAACACCGGCTTTCCCTGAAATAACTATAATAGCAGCATCAGCAGCACTCACCGCCTCATCAACTTCTCCGACAAAATCGAAATATCCCGGTGTGTCCAACAGATTTATCTTATGATGATCATAAAGAATAGGAACAACAGAAGTGGAAATAGAGAAGTGTCTCTTTTGCTCTTCTTTTGTATAATCACTAATGGTATTTCCATCCTCTACCCTTCCCATTCTGTTAGTAGCGCCCGACATAAATGCAAGAGCCTCTACCAAAGTAGTTTTTCCGCAGCCTCCGTGTCCCAATAATACAACATTTCTGATTTTGTCAGTAGTAAATACTTTCATACTTGTGTCCTCCTATAGTTTATAATCAGTCTTTTTTAATAACTGTAACAATCAAAGAAAATTTATATAAATACATGAGTGAAACTATTGTTAAAATTTTTACGATCGAATTGTTTACATTATACTAAAAAAAATCTAATATTTCAAGTATTTTTATCTATTTGTATAAGGATATCCCTTTTCTTCAAATAAATCATAGCTGGCATCTTCCTTTGACAATCTTGCTGTAAATGTGGTAAAGTCCACAAATTCGGGACCTATTTTAAAATCAATGGGGAAATTGCAGGTCTTTAGCTTCGGGCATCTGTAAAGAGAATATTTCTTGGAATATTTAGTTTCCCTTGCAACCGACAAATATTCCAAGTTTATACAGCCTGCAAACATATAGCCTCCCAAATGATGTGCTTTAATTATGGCTCTTTCAAGACTGATACAACCCAAAAAGCAACCGTCAACATCTGCGGTGAGTGAGGATCTGATCTCTTTTAACGAAGTACAAAATGCAAAAGCGAAATCGTTGCAACGTATTCTATGTCTTGCAAATTCCACACTTTCAAGACTGTCGCAGAACATAAAAGCACCACCACCTATAGATATGACGTTTTCCGAAATAACCACTTTTTTAATATGAGAAGATTTCGGTCTATTCTTAAGATAATTAATCACCTTTTCAAAATCTTTATCATAATAATAATAATTCTCTATAGCCTGATACTTATCGCCTGTAATTCCGTCCTCCTGATATTTAGTGCTGACGATAGCGTCTATAAATGCCTGAAAATTATCACAGATAAAGTTTCCTATATCCAATACACCGCTTCCGTTTCCCTCAGTCTTAAGTCCAGCTCCAGCCAATTCATTAGCCCAAAAATTGTTGTCACGTTCAATGCTGAAATCATACGGAGAAAAAGCAAAATTATCAATCAGTTCTACAGGGTGTCCATCAATGGTTTTAGGTATGACTATATTTTCATCTCTTCCTATGTACTTTCTGATTATTATTGAATTTATGCTGCTGATTTCACCTGAATTCACTGCCTTCTGTGCAATATCCTGCCCGTAATACTCAAGTGCGGTAGTGTATATGAAATCCGTTTTTGGATTTGATGCATCTATTGTCTGTTCTTCCGATACCTCTTTTTTTGTACAGGCAGTGCAAAAAATCAGTAAAAATACCAAAACAGCTCCTATAACAGTACTTCTCAAAGTATCTCCTCCTTATCCCCATTACAAAAATTATTAATTATTTTTCACAAAATATCCGTTCTTATCAAACTTAACATTAGGAGATAATTTCCTCATAAAGTCAAGCAGTCTACTCTTTTGTCTTCCCTCTAATAATCCGGTTTTAAGAGATTTTTGCAGGCAGGGAATGAACTGACATTTCTTTACTCCGTCTTTATTAACCACGACCTTAAACATTCCGGTATCTCTGGTACTTGAGTTGAACCAAAAATTACCCAAGCTGTAGACTACCGGCACATCACCAATATAGTCTATTTTTTGCAAAACATGAGGATGAGCTCCAACAATTACGTCAGCCCCTGCCTTTGCAATCGCTTTAGCCTGCTTTTTTTGATAGGCATCAATATTATTTGTGCCCTCTGTTCCCCAGTGAACAAAAACAATTACTATATGTGCTTTCTTTTTTGCCTTCTTTATATTTTTTTCCAATCTTGCAGTATCAAAGCATCTCGCAACTCCGGCTGATGTCTTTGTGGCGGCTTTCGTATCGGGATTTGCCATTCTTTCAATTGATGTGGCAGCCAATACAGCTATATTTATTCCGTTCTTTTTAAAATATACGGGTTGTTCAGCCTCGTCAATATTCTTACCGGCACCGACATATTTTACGTTAACATCGTCTAATGCTTTCATAGTATCAAGCAGAGATATCTCACCATAATCATAGGCATGATTGTTGGCAAGCGATACCAAATCCACTCCCATTTTATTTAATTCCTTGGCCATATACGGATGTGCTCTGAATGTAAACTTCTTTCCTTTTGTAGCGGTTCCTCTGTCAGTGTATGTGAATTCATTGTTCATCACCATATAGTCTACAGATTTCATTTTCTTTATAATCTTCGTATCAATACACTTTGATATATCCTTACCTCTGTTTAAATAGGCTCTAAAAGGTGGATAATCCTTTGAGAACAGAAAATCTCCGGTAAACATAAGACTGACATCTTCATCACTCTTATTTTTGGCATCGGTGAAAGAATAAAAAACAGATATTATCAAGCCGAACACTAATAAAAAACAACACATAATTCTCATAAAATAGCTGCAATTTTTAGACATTTCCCTCTCCTTATTCTTATCTATTAATATGCTTATATTTTAATTCAATTTTGTTCAAATGTCAACGAATATGAACTTCCGAGTTTTGCCGTTTTTAAAATTTTGCATTAAAAAAATCTCGTAAAATAGCCTTTTATTTGACTTGATTGATAAATAAACAGTACAAAATCTAAAATATTTGCAGGCACACTCGCATATATACGAACAAAACACATATCAAACTACATATTTTTACACATTAAAAAGACATAGGCTCAAAGAAGCCTATGTCCGTATAAGGATTAATTATGTTAATCAACCTTTCATTTCTTTAATAACTTTTTCAAATATCGGAATAGCTTTTTCAACTCTTGCAGTATCTACGCAGTATGCAAGTCTAACGAAAGCTTTTCCGCCAAAGCCCGCACCCGGAACTACAAGAACATCATATTTCTTTAATACATCAGTGAATGCCTGTCCATCGCCGTTTGGAGACTCAATAAAGATATAGAAAGCGCCGCCCGGATTCGGAACGTTGTATCCGAATTTTGTAAGGTTGGTAACTAAAAGATCACGGTTCTTTCTGTAATCCACCAGATTTGTAGGAATATCTATACACTTTTCAATAACCTTCTGATATAGAGCAGGAGCACAAACGTATCCAAGAACTCTTGAAGATCCACAAACAGCAGCATATACATTCTTCCAGTCAGCACATTTTGGAGATACTAAAAGATATCCGATACGTGCACCAGGTAATGATAAAGACTTAGACCAAGAATAGCATACCAATGTGTCATCATATAGGTTAGGAATATGAGCAACTTCCTCATCTGTATAAACAAGCTCCCTATATGGCTCGTCCGATATGCAGAAAATTGTGTTTCCATATTCTTTTTCTTTCTCTCTTAATACATCAAATGCCGCTTTAAGGTTAGAAACAGGATAAATAACACCCGACGGATTGTTAGGGCTGTTAATCATAATAGCCTTTGTATTCTTATTAATGGTTTTCTTAAGTGCTTCAATGTCGATTAACAGGTTCTTGTCGGATTCCATAATGATCATCTTAGCACCAAGCTCCTCAATATACACCTTATATTCAGGGAAGAACGGTGTGATAACGATTATCTCATCATCAGGAGAAGCAACAATAGACTTGATGGCTAATGTTAAAGCAGCAGATGCTCCTGTAGACATAAAGAAATTGTCAGCAATATAGCTTGTGCCGTATCTCTTATTCAAGTTATCAGCTATAGCTTTTCTTGTACCCGGATCACCCATTGTACTTGTATAACTGCTGTAAGACATAGGATCTGAATTCTTAACAAAATCAACGATAGTATCCTGTACAGCCTGCGGTGGTGGTGTGCTTGGATTACCGATACTGAAATCAAGTACGTTCTCTGCACCAACTACTGCAGCTCTTTCTTTAGCATACTCAAATATTTCTCTGATAACACTTCTTTGTGTTCCCAGACCAACCATTCCCTTTGAAATCATAAAAATATTACCTCCTTATAGTGTTAAAAAATATACAAATATTCTTGATATAAAGGGCTATGTAAAATAGCCCCTTTGTTACTGAAATAATTAAATTATCAAGCAGCTTCCTGATCATTTGCCGGTCTTGTAGGCCCTTTAACTACAGCAGCTATTATAGTAAAGATGACAGCGCCAACAATTGCAGGTAATAGCCAACCGAAACCTGCCTCCGTTAACGGCAGTTTTGCTAACGGTAATGCAATACCGTCAAGAGCCTTTATTCCAAAGAAACCATGTAATGAGGTAATTATGGCATACGGTACAACCAATACTACCGCTCCTGTGTATGTCCAGTTATACTGGATCATGGAATCAAATAAGCTGAACAATACTAAGCACATAAATATCGGATAAATTATCAATAACACAGGTACTGCAACATTGATTATCTTCTCTGTTCCGATCAGAGACATCATGAATGCAACTCCTATTGTGGCTAATGCCATAGGCTTGTAAGACAGTTTGCCATGAGACAGATTCTCAAAATAATCACCGCAGGTAGATGCCAAACCGATAGCTGTTGTTAAACAAGCTAAAGTAACCGCCAAGGCTATAGCAGCTTTACCAACCTGACCAAATACTCTGGTAACCAAATCAATTAATAACGGAACTCTTTCTATACTGGATGGATCCTGTCCCGTATAGTAAGATGACATACAAGCACCGATGAATGTTAAGCCTCCGTATACCAATGCAAGCAATACTATCGCTACAACACCTACACCCAATAACATTCTGAACTGTTCCTTTTTCTCAACATAACCTTTTCTGACAAGATCGGTGATAACCAATCCGGCAAACAGAGCTCCTGCCAAAGCGTCCATTGTGTTGTATCCTTCTGTAAAGCCCTTTAAGAAAGTACCCTCTATCATAGGCTCGGCTATAGGTCCTACAGGAACTACCACAGCCTTGATAATTATCAGGAATAGGACAATCAAAAGTGCAGGTGTTAAAATCTTACCAATTTTATTAATAACTTCACCGGGATTTAATGTGAAGAAAACAACTATAGCAAAGAATACTATTGATGTCACGAATCCCGGAACTCCGGGAAATAACTGTTTTACAGCAACGTCATGCGTTGTAGCTGCAGTTCTTGGTGAAGCGAAAAATGCACCGATTATCAAAATACAAACTGTCTGAATAACTTTCGCAAATGTAACACCAACTCTTTTACCCATATCATCAGCTTTACCGCCAACCATAGCTGTAGCCACAATAGCAACTACCGGAAGAATCGGATCGGTTACAAGGAATCCTGATATAGATGAAAGCCATTTATTTCCAGAAATAACTCCAAGATATGGAGGGAATATTAGATTACCAGCACCAAAGAATATTGCAAACAATGCAAAACCGATAACTATAATATCAAAAAATTTGTTTTTATTTCCCATACAAAGTCCTCACTTTATTTTTTATAGTCCATTAACTATGTTATTTGGCCTTTCCCCATGCTGAACTTTTCTCATATTCTCATATGACCAATTGCACATTCTTATGAATGCATCGTCTGTTGTTCCTGCCATATGTGGAGTAATGATCAGGTTCTCATTGCCCTTCGGAGATAGGTTTAATAATGGATGTGTCTTCTCATCCGGCGGCTCAGGAGCAACAACATCAAGTCCTGCTATTACTCTTCCGCTCTCAAGTGCTTCTTTTAAGTCCTCATTGTTAACTATTTCACCTCTGGAAACGTTAATAATGATAACATCTTTCTTCATCTTTGCGATGTTGGCCTTATTACATAGACCCTTTGTGCTGTCCAATACCGGAACATGATATGTTATAATATCGCAGTTCTCATAGATATAGTCGTGATTGTCAACATACTTAACATTGTATGTATCTTCAAATTCCTTGTCAGCTCTAACAACATCCGTGTAAACAACTGTTGCTCCGAAGCCATGAAGAATCTGAGCAACAACTCTACCGATAGCGCCCATTCCGATCAGACCGATTGTTCTTGTTCCTAATTCATTGTGTCCCCAAGCACGATACTCTCCTAACACTTCATTGAATCTACCCTTCTTGATTTCTCTATCAGCATAAGGTAATTTCTTTAAGCAAGCTAACATTAATAATACAGCATGCTCTGCAACCGGCACAGCGTTAACGCCTCTGTTGTTACATACAAAGATGCCCTTAGACTTTGCATACTCTAAGTCCACCTTGTCATAACCCGCTCCAATTGACTGAATTAATTTTAGATTTGGGCAATTGTCAATAATGTTCTTGGTTATGAAATGCATAGGGCTGCACAGCAAATATGTAACGTCCTTAATTTTTGCTATCAGCTCCGCCTCGTCAGGTGTATGCTCAACATACTCAAGCTCCATTCCCTCTGGTATAGTCTTAGTGAATTTCTCAACTACTACTCTGTCAAAGGTAACAATAATTTTTTCCATTACTTTAGATTCCTCCTTGGATTTTTATAATATATATTTTTTTATCTAAGCATTAACACTTAGCGTTAGATACACAGCATTAACAAATCTATTCTATTTATTTGTATTGGTTTATATCACCTATAAATAAACTCTTATTTGCAAGCATATTGTCTATTTGATCATCTTTGTAACCGATTTCTTTTAATACTTCACGACTATGCTCACCTATAAACGGTCCGTGTTTGTATTCGGGTTTACCCATTTCTGCAAATTTAACCGGCAGACATACAAGTCTTCTGGTAGCTCCTGTAGAATACTCCATATCATAGAAACAATCATTTGCTATAGCCTGCTCGTCATTTCTAATCTCTACCCAGTTTTGAGCCAAAGCAAACGGAATATCGGCTTCTCTGAACAGCTTATTCCATTCATCCATTGTCTTTTTGCCCATAGCTTCCATTACTATGTCATAAAGCTCTGTGCCCAGCTTGTTTGACTGTAGATTTTTAACGGGGAAATATTCTTCCTTTTCAACTAAATCGGATCTGCCTATCACTTCCATAAACGTTTTGTAGTATGTATTGTAATCCGGCATACATGTCTGTATATATCTGTTATCCTTTGTCTTCCATGCAGAATTGAAAGGATTTGCACTTTCTCTAACATCTATAGGATAATTCTGAGCTATACCCTCATAGTTCGAAGCCTGTATCATCATTCCCATATTAAAGATCGCGCTTTCAAACAATGATGTTTCAACTTTCTCTCCTATTCCCTTTGTCTTAACCTGATATAAAGCGGCTAAAATACCGGCTGCAAGGTTCATACCCACGTTGTGATCTCCAATTCCCGGAACAACATTCATAGGCTTTGTGTCTTTTTGTCTTAAGGAATCTAAGTATCCACCTCTGGCAAAGAACGCGGTAAAATCGAATCCCGGTAAATCCTTATCCGGACCGAACTCGCCATAACCTGTACAAATTGCATATACAAGCTTAGGAAATCTGACCTTCAACGTTTCATAGTCGAGACCTGCTCTTTGAAGAGCCTGAACTCTCCAGTTTGTAATAAGAACATCGGCTGTTTCAAGCAGCTTGAAGAAAGCCTCTTTTCCCTCTTCACTTCTCATGTCTAATGATATGCAACGCTTGTTTCCGTTTTCGAGATCCCAAGTGGTGTTCTCTATCATACTGAAAGGTCTACCCTCTGACGGAGCTGTATAGCGAAGCGGATCACCTTTTGCAGTTTCAACCTTAATGACATCTGCCCCCAAATCCGCCATAAATCTTCCAGAGGCTGCAGCTGCAATAAATGTAGCAAGCTCCACTACCTTTACTCCCTCTAGTGGTTTACTCATAGTATATCTCCTCCTTAAAAAAGTTTAATTAATTATCCCACTGTTAGATAATATTACGAATAAAATTAAAAAACTGATATAAAATATTAAGCATACAACATAAAAAATATGTAACTTTTTATATTTTATATATTAAAAATGACATATCATTTCCTTACGTATACACTTTATCAATTTTATATAAATTTGTCAATATATTTTTAGAAATTTTTCACTTTTTTCATAAAATTTTTTTGATAAAAAATCAAATCTAAACTCGATACTGTGTATAAACGATAAAAAAATTTTTAAAAAAAACGAAGTCATCGCAAAAATGCAATGACTTCGTAAAAACTATTTAATCCTCATAGTCTATATCATTATCAATAATATCTAAATTTTCAGACATAATATCATCAATTACCACTTCATTTTCTTCAAATTCCGTACTTAACTTGACATTATGATACACCTTCATTCCGGTACCGGCGGGTATCAGCTTTCCTATAATAACGTTCTCTTTTAAACCCAGCAGCCTGTCAACCTTTCCCTTAATAGCAGATGCGGTAAGCACCTTCGTTGTTTCCTGAAAGGAAGCAGCCGATAAGAATGAATCGGTTTCCAATGATGCCTTAGTTATTCCAAGCATCACCTGTTTTCCCTGAACGGGCTTCAACCCGTCTTCAATCAGCTGTTTATTGATGTCATTTAATTCCAATACATCGACAAAAGTTCCTGGCAGCAAGGTCGAATCACCGTTATCTTCAATCTTGATTTTCTTCATCATTTGACGCACAATAACTTCAATATGCTTGTCATTTATTTCAACACCCTGTAGCCTGTAAACCTTTTGAACCTCCTGAATCATATAGTTTTGAGCTGCCTCAGCACCCTTAATTTCAAGCAGTTCGTGAGGATTAATGCTTCCCTGAGTTATTTCATCTCCGGCATGCAGCTCCTGACCCTCTTCCACCTTAAGAACAGAACCGTAAGGTATAAGATAGGTTCTTGATTCATTGTCTTTTCGATTAGTAACGGTGACTTCCTTTTTCTTTCCCTCACCGATAGAAACAACACCGTCAATTTCGCTGACTATCGCAAGACCCTTAGGCTTTCTTGCCTCAAACAACTCCTCAACTCTTGGCAAGCCTTGAGTAATATCGCCACCTGCAACACCTCCCGTCTGGAATGTTCTCATAGTAAGCTGAGTACCCGGCTCACCTATCGACTGAGCGGCAATTATGCCTACAGATTCACCTGTCTGCACCATTTCTCCTGTAGCCATATTTGAACCGTAACACTTGGAACAAATACCGTTCTTACATTTACAGCTCAGAATTGATCTTATCTTTATCTTTTCATAGGGTTTTTTATTATTATCTACACCTCTTGATATGACTTCTTCCGCTCTCTTCTTAGTAATCATTGTATTCTTAGCTACAATCACATTGCCGTCGGCGTCCAAAATATCTTCGCAAGAAAATCTTCCCGTAATTCTCTCCCTGATATCCTCTATTACTTCCTTGCCGTCTCTAAATGTAGATACATAGGTGCCCACTATCTCTTCTTCACCTTCACAGCAATCAACCTCTCTGATAATCAGAGACTGTGCCACATCTACAAGACGTCTTGTTAAAAATCCTGAATCTGCCGTTCTTAGAGCGGTATCGGACAGACCCTTTCTGGCTCCGTGTGCGGACATAAAATATTCCAATACATTAAGTCCCTCTCGGAAATTCGATTTTATAGGCAGCTCTATTGTGTGTCCGGTGGTGTCAGCCATAAGTCCACGCATACCGGCAAGCTGTTTTATCTGCTTATCGGAACCTCTTGCTCCGGAATTCGCCATCATATATATGTTATTATATTTATCAAGCCCCTCCAATAATGCTTTGGTCAATCTCTCATCGGTGTCTTTCCATACGCGAATTACCTCGCTGTACCTGCCCTCTTCGTTGGTCAGACCCATTTTAAAGTTCGTATTAATCTGATCAACCTTTCTCTGAGCCTCTTTTAGCATATCCGGCTTTTTATCGGGGACGGTCATATCGGAAATAGATACGGTAATAGCTGCCTTTGTGGAATATTTATACCCCATATCCTTAATATCGTCCAGAACTTCCGCAGTCTTTGTAGCACCGTGATTTGTAATAACACGCTCAAGTATCTGCTTTAATTCCTTTTTTCTGACAAGAAAATCAACTTCCAAATTTAATCTATTTTCTTCTATACTTCTATCCACAAAGCCTAAATCCTGCGGTATTATCTCATTAAAAATAAATCTTCCGACTGTCGAGGTAACTATCTGTGAACAAACAGTACCATCACTTAATTTCTTGCTTACACGCACTGAAATACGACTCTGTAATGTAATTACTTTATTTTCGTATGCAACTATAGCCTCATTAATATCTTTAAAAAACTTACCTTCTCCCTTTGCACCCTCTCTTTCCTGAGTCAGGTAGTAAACTCCAAGAACCATATCCTGTGATGGTACGGCAACGGGACCGCCGTCTGACGGCTTAAGCAGGTTATTAGGTGACAGCAGCAAGAATCTGCATTCAGCCTGAGCCTCCACCGATAAAGGTAAATGCACCGCCATCTGATCTCCGTCAAAATCCGCATTAAACGCGGTACATACAAGCGGGTGCAGCTTAATAGCTTTACCCTCGACTAAAATCGGCTCAAATGCCTGTATTCCGAGACGGTGCAATGTGGGAGCTCGATTAAGCATTACAGGATGCTCCTTTATAACATCTTCCAATACGTCCCAAACCTCCGTCTGAAGCCTGTCAACCATTTTTTTAGCACCCTTAATGTTATGTGCTGTGCCGTTTGCCACCAATTCTTTCATTACAAATGGCTTAAACAGCTCTATTGCCATTTCTTTTGGAAGACCGCACTGATAAATTTTTAATTCGGGCCCCACCACTATAACCGATCGCCCGGAATAATCCACACGCTTTCCAAGTAAATTTTGCCTGAATCTTCCGCTCTTACCTTTCAGCATATCAGACAGAGATTTTAACGGTCTGTTTCCTGCACCTGTTACAGCTCTGCCGCGTCTTCCGTTATCAATTAGAGCATCTACAGCCTCCTGCAACATTCTCTTTTCATTTTTCACAATAATTTCAGGAGAATTCTGCTCTAATAAATTCTTTAACCTATTATTTCTGTTGATAATTCTTCTATAAAGATCGTTAAGATCAGATGCTGCAAATCTTCCTCCGTCAAGCTGAACCATAGGTCTTAAATCCGGAGGTATAACAGGAATAACATCAAGTATCATCCATTCAGGTCGATTTCCTGATTCCTTAAATGCCTCAACCACTTCCAATCTTTTAATTATTCTGGCTTTTTTCTGACCTGTTGCATTTTTAAGCTCCGCTTTAAGCTCCTCAGACTCCGCCTGCAAATCTATTCTGGATAAAACCTCTTTTATAGCTCCGGCTCCCATTTCCGCTCTGAACTTTCCCGGATAAGCCTTTTTAGCCTCCTGATATTCAGCTTCCGTAATAATCTGCTTGTATGTGAGATTTGTATCAGGATCGGCATCAAGTACAATATATTTTGCAAAATATAATACATTTTCAAGAGCTTTCGGAGAAATATCGGTAACAAGTCCCATTCTGCTGGGTATTCCTTTAAAGTACCAAATATGAGATACCGGAGCTGCAAGCTCTATGTGTCCCATTCTCTCACGTCTGACGCTTGCCTTTGTGACCTCAACTCCGCAGGTTTCACATACCTTACCCTTAAAGCGTATTTTTTTATACTTCCCGCAATGACATTCCCAGTCTTTGCTGGGGCCGAAAATCCTTTCACAAAACAACCCGTCTTTTTCCGGCTTTAATGTACGATAATTTATTGTTTCAGGCTTTGTTACCTCTCCATAAGACCAACCTCTTATTTCTTCAGGAGATGCTAATGTTATTTTTATTGCATCAAAAGCATTGGCTTTATTATTGTTAACAACATTTTCTGCATTTACGGGCATATATTTGCTCCTTCCTAAAACTCATCTTCATCGTCTAAGTCTTCTTCTGAAAACTCATTCTCATCATAGATTTCCTCGTCATCAAAATCATAATCATCTTCAGATTCGGAATCATCGTTTTCAGTAATATATCCGCTGTT
>JBGZAX010000037.1:0-5852 GCA_041844335.1 Lachnospiraceae bacterium | reverse complement strand
TGAATGGTTTTTTTGCATTAAAATAGTTTAAAAATATGTTTAAATATGCTATTATATGATATATTGTAAGATATTTGGTAAATATGAGTAAAGACAAGCTTTAAATTTTTGTTGCAATAAGTTTATTTTGTGGAGGAATATAGATATGTATGAGGTATTTAACGGGGTTTATTTACAGGAGTTTCCTTTAACAGGAAATCCTTTGAAATCTATCAATATTTTTGTTATAAAATCCGGTGATGCGGCTATGATAGTGGATACCGGATTTAACAATGAAGAGGTGAGGGGTTGTATGATTGACCTCATCAATGAGCTTAGGCTTGATTTGTCGAAAACAAGTCTATTTTTGACACATTTTCATTCGGATCATCTGGGACTTGCGAGCTTTTTAGAAGAAATGGGAATTTCTAAAATTTATCTATCAAGAGTTGACGGTGCTCTTGTGGAGTCGAGCGTTGACAGTGAAGGAGAATTTTGGACAAGGTTAAAGGCTAACGCTCACAAACAGGGACTTGATGCGGATAATTTAATAATTGAAGAACATCCCGGGTTTAAAAATAGACCCGGCAAGCATTTCACCTATACACCCTGTGACATAGGAGATATTATAGAGGTGGGAGATTTTCATTTTGAGCTGATTGATGAGGCAGGGCATACTCCCGGTATGCTGGGTCTTTATGAGAAGAACAAAAAAATCCTATTTTGCGGCGATCATATTTTGGGAAAAATTACACCGAATATTACATATTGGGGTGAGCAGTTTGGAGATTCCTTGGGTACTTATTTGGAAAATATTGAGAAACTAAAGGCTATGGATATTAAGTTCCTTTTCAGCTCTCACAGATTTTTGGTTGATGATGTAGCTGCAAGGGTTGATGAGCTTATAGAACATCATAGAAAAAGACTTGACGAAGTTATGGATATATTAAATGATAATGAGGGTATCACCGCCAGAGATTTGACTGTTTTAATGCATTGGGATATAAAGGCTCGCACGTGGGAGGAATTTCCGGCATCGCAGAAATGGTTTGCAGTAGGTGAGGCTATGGCACATATTACTTATTTAAAAAAAAGAGGACTTATTAAAGAAACGGTTTCGGATAACGGAGTTTTAATTTATTCGACATTAAAATAAAATATAAACTATTATAAAACCATTATGAAACGATTATAAAATGATTATAAAACTACAATAAACATTATACGGCACTTACTAAAAAGGTAAGTCTCAGCTTTAAAAGTTTACATTTTTTGCATCTTGATAAGAATTGATATTAAGCTTAATATATCTTCTGTTTTATCATAAAATTTCATTTATTAAATATATATTAAAATGTACCAACAAAGTGCATAAAGTAAATAAATATGAGGTTGACAAGTTAACATCAGTTTACTATAATTACAGTTAGTACAACGCTTTAATAGGCTTATTTGTGTTATTAAAGCGCTGCATAGGTTAAAATTATATTTTTATTTTAGCCTGTTTTCTAATTAACGCTGTCGAATAATTATGCACGTCGGCTTATTGGTAAATGAAAGGAAGGTTTAGAAATGAAATTAAAGAGAAAAAAAGTGTTGAGTCTATTGCTTAGCGGTTCTCTTGCTTTTGGTATGCTTATATCGCTAAATGCGGCGGGGGGAGATATAATAGCTAAGGCTGCAGGTCATAGAAGTGCTGCACAGACTAAGTATATGTCTGACGGTAAGGCTGTTGAGAACGTGGAGTATATCAATCGGAAAGCTGCATTTAAGATTTCTTTCAAAAAAGAATCAGCTGAATACTTTAACAAAATCACAAAGGTTGAAAGAAGATATTCCGAAAACGGACAATGGGAAACTCAAATAGCCCGTAAATCAGATTCTATGTGGGGCGAATATGAATCAAATGTATATTACCAGGATAAGAGTGGCAGAAGTTTCACAGTATATAGATATGCTCCTTTTAATTCCGGTATTGTCTACTATAAATTCACAGCTGACGGTTACCCCGAGAAAACTCTGAAAATAGTATATTCTAAAGTAAACAGCAATTTTTCCGATTTGAAAATAGATGAGTTTGAGGAGATAGGTTTTGAAAATCCGCAGGATCCACAAGACCCGCAGGATCCACAAGACCCGCAAGATCCACAGGATCCGCAGAACCCACAGGATCCACAAAACCCACAGAATCCACAAAACCCACAGGATCCACAAAACCCACAGAATCCACAAAACCCACAGGATCCACAAAACCCACAGAACCCACAGAACCCACAGGATCCACAAAATCCACAAAATCCACAAAATCCACAGAACCCACAAAATCCACAAAATCCACAAAATCCACAGAACCCACAAAATCCACAGGATCCTAATGTTCCGAATAATGGAACTATTCCT
Source organism: Lachnospiraceae bacterium (assembly GCA_041844335.1). Lineage (GTDB taxonomy): Bacteria > Bacillota > Clostridia > Lachnospirales > Lachnospiraceae > CAUUFM01. The sequence goes on along the minus strand of JBGZAX010000037.1, from coordinate 3,473 downwards.
ACGGCTATAGATACGGTTCCTGTTATTGAGCCTATAGTAGAAAGTATTCCGGTAAGTGTTGTTGAAGATGATAAGACGCCGCTTACAGCTCCTACTAAAGGTGATGATACAACAATAGAGGATGAAGAGATAATTTTAGACGGAGAAGAGAATGAAGTCGAAGACAGTATTTTAGATTCAATCATACCGCTTGCTACTGTAGAGGGTGAAATGATAAGCGATGAGGCTACTCCTCTAAAGGATTTACCGAAGACAGGTGATTTAGCAAGTGTATCCGGTCCAGTATTTATAATGTCGGCTATTGTATCGTTTGCAGCTTTATTAGTTTTGGGACTGTTGGAGAGTAAAAAAAACAGATAAAATAGTCTATTGAAAGATAATAAATTTGAATGAGCAAAAGCATATAGATAGGGTATTAATTCCGATCTGTATGCTTTTTTATGAGTATAATATGAACGCTTAATGAGCAGGAGCGAAAGCGAAATGCGAATTTAGCGAGAGTGATACCCAATCACTTAGCGAAAGCGAGTGATGAACTGCTGATAGTTGTCTATATTGCAATCCGCCTGCATATGGACAAGCCTGGTAAGTCATTGATGAAATCAAAGAGTGTCATACACTTTAATGTGAAAGGTTTAGTATTTGGAGGTACGATTATGCGATATGTAATGAATTATAAATCACCGTTTGGCAAGATACTTCTTGTAGCCGATGAAATCGGTCTTATCGGTGTGTGGTTTGATATGGAAAAGTATTATGTGTTAAATTCTGACAAGGAGCATGAGTATAAGGACACACCAGTATTTACGGAAACCAGTAGATGGCTTGATATATATTTTTCCGGTAAAGACCCCGAATTTTTACCGCCTCTGCATATGATAGGTTCGGAGTTTCAAAAGGAGATTTGGAACATTCTTCTTAAAATTTCCTATGGACAGACAACTACATATGGAGAAATTGCGAATGAAATAGCGGTTGCGAGAGGGATTAAGAAAATGGCTGCGCAGGCGGTAGGCGGAGCAGTTGGCAGTAATGATATTTCTATTATTGTGCCTTGTCACAGGGTGATTGGAAAAGGAGGAAGCCTGACGGGATACGGCGGAGGTATTGAAAAAAAAGAGTATCTGCTTAGGCTTGAAGGGGCTTATAGAGATAATTTTTTTATTCCCAAGCAATCAACTAAACAATGAGTACGGACAATAAAGCCGCTTTGGTTAAAAGCGGCTGATTATGCCGGTATTTGTCTTTTCAGGTGCAAGATTCTGGTAGCATTAACTATTGCTATAAGAGCCATACCGACATCCGCAAAAATGGCAATCCACATACCGGCAAGTCCAAATGCCGCAAGAACAAGGACTATTGCTTTTACGGCAAGAACTAATATTATGTTTTCTTTTACTATACACATCGTTCTTTTTGCGTGAGACAAAAGCTTGCTTATTCCTTTTATGTTATCGTTCATTAATACAACATCAGCGGCATCTATGGCAGCATTAAGTCCTGAACTTATAGCAATACCTACATCCGCCGCTACCAAAACCGGAGCATCATTCAGTCCGTCGCCTACAAATAGGGTTTTCGTATCAGAATTTTTTATATAGTTTAATTTATCTATTGGAAGTAAATTTGCCTTAAAGGCGTTCAAGTTCAGTTTCTTAGAAACAATATCAGAAGCATTTTCGTTATCGCCTGTAAGCATTTCTATAGATTTTACATTAAGGGCTCTGATAGCCTTGATTTCATCCATTGCTTCGGCTCTGATACTATCCTCAAGTACGATGTTTCCAATATACTTATTATCAACAGATAGATAAACTGCAGTCTTATTTTCTATATTTTTCGGTAAACTTATATTATTTTCTGATAATAATTCCATACTTCCAAGTAAAATATTTTGACCTTCTGCAACGGCAGCTATGCCTTTTCCCGCTATTTCGGTAAATTCTGTTACGTCTATATGCTTTGATGAATTTATTTCTTTACATATGGCTATGGCTATCGGGTGTTTCGACATACTTTCTATTGCATAGACGAAATCCAGCATATCTTCTTCATTTTCAGCAAAATTAATTGATTTTATGTTAAATCTGCCGTTTGTCAATGTTCCGGTTTTATCGAATATTACTTTAAGATTGTTTGTGTTTGACAAGACGTCAAAATAGTCGGCACCTTTCACCAAAATGCCGAATTTTGAGGCTCCTGCGATTGCAGCGAAAAATGTAAGTGGAATACTGATTACAAGGGCACAGGGACACGATGCTACCAAAAAGGTAAGAGCTCTATGCGCCCAGACTTTGTATGTATCAATACCTAAAATCATTGTAGGCAATGCAAATAGCAGTACAGCAAAAATTACGACGCAGGGAGTGTAATATTTGGCGAATTTTGTGATGAATTTTTCGCTTTTTGCCTTATTTTTTGCCGCCTCATTTGTGATTTTAATTATTTTGGCGGTGGTACTGTCTTTGGCTAATTTTTCGGCTTTTATGTGTAAAACGGACGTGGTATTTAATGCACCGCTTAATATCTTATCTCCAACACTTACGTTTATCGGCATACTTTCACCGGTCAGAGCAGATGTGTCAATACTCGAGTTTCCGAACACAACCTCCGCATCTATTGCTATTCTGTCTCCGGCTCTTACGACAATGATATCTCCTATGTTGACATCATCTATATCGGTTTCCACTTCAATACCGTTTTTTAACAGGTTTACCTTATCCACATTCAGACTAAGCAGCTCCGATATTTCTTTCTTTGACTTCTTAACTGCTGCTCCCTGAATTATCTCTCCGAGGTTATAAAAGATCATTACAGCTAATGCTTCTTTTTCTTCCCCTATCAAAAATGCGGCTATCGAAGCTATACTCATTAAAAAGTTTTCGTCAAGGATTTGTCCTTTTATGATGTTTTTCACGGCTCTTATCAGAACCTTGTGTCCTGAAATAAGAAATATTGTGACATATATTGTTTTTATGATTATCGGTGTGAATATTTTTAAGTGTTCGAAAGTGATCGCTATAATTGATATGGCAATGCAGATTGACAATACTATGATATCCGATGTTGTTGTAGAATCATCATCGTCATCGTTACAACAAGAGCAGGAGCACAGGTGGTCGAGCTCGTCCGAATGTTCAATATGATGATTATGTTCGCAGCCGCAGGTAGCGTGGTGTCCATCAGTGTGGTGGTCTTTATGCTCGTGGTCACAGCTACATTTATTATCAGATATTGTATGATCATTTAACACTTCATTTTTCATAATCAGTCTCCTTTTTATTCCAAGATATGCTCAAGTCCTTGTTCTATAATGGTTTTTACATGTGAATCTGAAAGAGAGTAGTATATTGTCTTTCCCGCTCGTCTGCTTTTTACCAGTTTCATCTGTTTTAATATTTTTAGCTGATGAGATATGGCGGATTGTGACATATTAAGCATATTAGCTATGTCGCGAACACAGGTTTCCCTGA
>JBGZAX010000036.1:0-4745 GCA_041844335.1 Lachnospiraceae bacterium | reverse complement strand
GTATGCACCTGTCTGCTTTACACCGAACGGATTGATAACTGAAACGTTAAGCTTTGATGAAAGCTTTTTGCCTTTTGAATTAGCTTCTCTTGTCTTGATTGTAAGTGTAGCTTCTCCCGTATTTACGCCGGTATACTCGTACTTTCCGTTGTTAATTTTCTTTACTAATTCATCCGGATAGGATATTTGGCTTAAATACGAGGGTATAGGCATCGTCCGAATAAAAAATTATTCAAGTAATGTGCATTAAAAATCCCTCTATAGTTCCTATATAGAGGGATTCACGCACTTTTAAATGCTAAAATATTAGAATGTAGTTTTCCAAAAGTAAACCGATCCTATTTTAAGGTAGCCTCCCTTATGTACTCTTCCATCAAAGTAGAAATAACCCTCCGCATTATTATCTCCGTCTAATGCACTCTGTGCGGCATTAATACAGGATTTATCCACTCCGTTTCTTAATACACTTGACAGCCTTCCGTTGTGTGCCGGTGTGAACTGACGTCTGGCATATATTACCTTTTCTATAGTGTTCGGAAACCTTGAGTCTTCCACTCTGTTTAACACCACATTAGCAACCGCCTTTTTAAGCTCATTGCTGCAACCTCCTACCTCACACTGTACTATAGCCGCAAGCAGGTTCAAGTCCTTTTTAGTATATTTAATATTTCTCTTTGAAACTTGTATTTCTTGTGTTTCTTCTGTTTCTTCAGTTTCTTTCTTTTTATCGGATTTTGCGTTCTCCTTTACTACTTCCTTTATTTCATCCTTCGACACTATATCCTCATTATTATCTATTGCAAATGCGGTATTAAGCTTTCCCTCTACGGTTACTATAAAAGATTTATCCCCTGTTTCCTTATCCGATACATATGTTGTATACTCGTATTTTATGTCCTCATCCGTATTTTTATTTTCTTTCCTTAAAAGCTCTACTGCCCTATATTCCGCAGCCTTTCCCCTAAGCAGCGATTCCATTGGCACATATCCGTCCACTTTGCCCGATATAATGCGATACTGCATCTTCAAATTCTCAAAATCAACTATATCAGCCACACTGTCTTTTTCAAGCCTGCCTATTATCTCCCCTGATGAATTTAGGATATCGACATCCTCTTTTGCTATTGCCAAAGCCTTATAGTCCTCCAATATCAGGCGGCTTTGTCCGCTTTCTAACAGGTTTAAGAGCAGATCCTCTCCTTCATCCGCCATCACCGTTCCTAAACTTCCCCCTAAAAGCATTGCTACCCCCAATATCACAGCCACTATTTTTTTGCTTTTTATCATTGTCGTTTTTCCTTTCAATTCCTCCTGCTTTTTTGTTATATTCCTTTAACAATTATCAAATTATTAATAACTTGTTACGGATATGCTACGATTATATTAAAAATATGGCAGTTTGTCAACAATAACTTTTTCAAATCCCGAAATATTGGCTTAAATAAGAGATTTTTAAATAAATAATATCCCCATAATGCATACAAACATACATTGAGGGGATATATAATTATTCTTCGTCTAAACTATCTTCATCATCTTCGCTGCTATTGTTATTTTTTTTATTCTCAGTCTTTGTCTCATCCTCTTTTTTCGGCTCTTCCTTCTTCGGCGGTGGAGCATCAGGACGAATAACATAGCTGCCCGATGCATATACCACAACAGGATCTCCCTTTTCTATAAGGTCGAATATCTGTTTTGCTGCCGTATATGGAGTATTTATACAGCCGTGAGAACCTCTTGACTGATATATATTTCCTCCATAGCTTGATCTCCATGAAGCATCGTGGATTCCTATGTTGTTGTTAAACGGCATCCATACATGCACATCGGAGCTGTAGTCCTCACCTCTTAAAGTGGCATTCTTTTCCTTATATGTCACAGGGTATACACCAAGAGGGGTATATCTTGACTTAGTGGGTTTTCCGGTAACAACAGGAGTATCTACAATAAGCTTATTATCCTTATAAAACCACATACGCTGTCTTGATATGTCAATTTCTACATAGGTTCCCCCTATATCTCCGTTTTTCCCTCTTGCCTTTCCCTTATATCTGTAGATAGGCTCTCTTTTTATAACCTTGCCTTTCCCTAAGTCCTTGATTATCCTGTCGGTTTCCTTTCCTCGCTCTATCAGCCAGCCGTAGCTACCGCCGCTTACCTTTATGTCTCCCGCATTTGTTGTTTTAAATTCTCTGGGTCTACTGAAAGTATCATATTTACGGGCAAGAGCCTGTACAAACGCTGCGACCTTTTCTCTATTTATAGATACATCATTAGTGTCCTTATCTATTTCCACCCATTTTGAGATCTCTTCGGGACCTATTTTTTCATCAGCTTCCTCTATCTCATAATCTATTCTTGAACTGTTATACTTTTCAAGTGTCTTCATAGGAGTAACAATAGTCGCATCAGTGCTCAGGATTTCAGGCTTTTTATATAGACTCTCCTCTTCTATGTCCATAGAGGTTTCACTGTTTTTTATGTGCGAAAGCACCGATTTATAGAATGACTTTTTCTTTATTACATTACCCTCTATTTCTTTTATTACAGTAAATTTGTCATTAACAATTTCTATTTTTGCATTTTCAGGCTTTATCAGGCTGTCTTTTTCAAATATTTCAAGAGCCTTTACAGTCTTTTTTAACGAATCCTCATCTAAATTTATCTCAGGTTTTGCATGCAACTCGGTCTTATTAAAAAATGATTTTAAATAACCGAAATTTCCCTGCTTATTTTTCAAATCACGAATATTGTTCCCAACGTCAAATTTAAGGTCTATATCAGATGCCCTTATCACCTGATCTCTGTCGTCCAAGGTCTTTATCTTAAGCTCATAGCTCTTGGCACTGTCTTTTATAAGCTTTTCCACCTCGGATACTGTTTTTCCTCCTACATTCAGTCCGTCTATGTATGTGTTCATAAAAAATCTGTCAGAAAAAAACAGAACACCCGATCCGTAAATGATAATGATGAGCATCATTACAAGTAAAGATATCCTTTTTTTGTTTATTCCTTTTTTCATTTTCATTTCTCTTTCTTATGATTAGCCTTACTATATTGGCTCTAATCTATGTTGTCTATTATCAAATCACACATCTGCGATGTGGATACAGGGGTGGCATTTTCTTTCATCATATCCTGTGTCCTATATCCCTTTTCTAAAACTCTTCCAACGGCCCTTTTTATACTGTCTGCCGCCGCCTTGTTATTAAAGCTGTGCTCAAACATCAGGCTTACCGATAATATATGCCCTATGGGATTGGCTATATCTTTTCCCTCTATGTCTATAGCAGGTCCTCCGCAGGATTCATAAATTCCAAAGCTCGTATCTCCGAGATAGGCACTCGGGAGCATAGCTATACTGCCCTGTATCCCCGCCAACACGCCAAATATTATATCTCCAATAAGGTTATCGGTCAAAATGGTACCAAATTTAGACGGGTTTTTTATAAGCTTTAATGCACATTTGTCGGCGTGCATATAGTCTATTTGAACCTGCGTATCGTAGGATAATGCGGACAAAACCATTCGCCATAATCTGGAGGTTTCCAGAATATGTGCCATATCCACACATAAAAGAGAGCTATTTTTGTCCTTTGCCATGTCAAGAGATCGTCTTGCCGTTCTTTCTATCTCCGTTTCGGAATAGTTTAAGCAGTCGCTCGCATTTACAATTCCGTTGTCAAAATAGGTGTTTTTTTCTCCGAAATACAAGCCCGATGCGGTTTCTCTTATTAAGAGAACTTCAAAATCCTCATCTATTTTCTTACAGCTTATATCGGACAGTGTTTTGTAAAAATGTACAGGTCTTATATTGACATATAAATCCATATGCTTTCTAAGACGCAAAAGCCCCATTTCAGGTCTGTCATCTAACGGCTTTTCATACCATTTAGAGCTGTTATCTCCCCCCACCGCTCCTACTATTACAGCATCGCAGCTTTGGGCAAGGGAGATTGTGCTGTCATTGAGAGAAGTGCCGTATCTGTCTATCGCAGCTCCTCCTATTATAAGTTCTCTAAAGCCTATTTCCACCTTATATCTTTCGGCAACCTCCTCTATTATCGGAACCAAAACATCTATTATCTCTTTTCCGATTCCGTCACCCGTTGCTATGCCTATTATCCCCATTTGACACCTCTTGCTTTTTATTTATAATCTACAATGCTTTTTCAACTCTTGCTATTGCAGTCTTTCTCATCGGTATTCTGCAGTTTTTATTACTTCCGAATTCCACTACTATATCCTCTTCGCTTAAGTCAATTATCACTCCGTAGAAGCCGTTTACGGTCTCCACCGTATCGCCCACCTCCATAGACTTAATCATTTCAAGCATGCGCTTTTGTTCCTTTTTCTGTGGTCTTATTACAAAAAAATACATCACAAGGAACATAGCTCCTATCATTATAAACATACCGGCATAACCCGTTGTCCCGACTGCTCCATTTAAAAGATTCATCAATTTTTCCTCCATTTTATATAAAATCATTGAATGCCTGTTTTAAGGCAGTATTTTTATAAATTCACCATTACACATTAATATAGTCGTACTTATCTTTTTTCGGCTTGCTTAGGAAATAAAGACCTGTATATTCGGGACCTATATGACTGCCTACCACAAAGCCGAGCTGCCAGGATAAAATATTTTCCTCTTTTACTCCAAGCGTTTTTACAACCTCTTTTTTTAATTCATCGTGCAGTTTCATATCTTGTCCATAGCCTATTACTACACTTTGATCTTTGTC
>JBGZAX010000035.1:0-7713 GCA_041844335.1 Lachnospiraceae bacterium | reverse complement strand
GATTATCTGAAGGATGTTTCCTGTTATCGGCATTTTGAAAGCCTGGGATTTAAAAAACAGCTTGAAAAATTTGACATTAATGAAAGTGCTGTAAAAAAGGCTGCAAAATATGAAATAGATGACAGTCTTTCAGCGATTGATATAGAGGATATTTTCAGCAGCTTTGACAGTCTGAGCAGGAAAATCAGCTTATATCCTATAATTAACGATTGTGGTATAGACGGTATTATTTTCGGTGATGAAAAAACAAGCTTTATTCTTGATTTTACAATGACAGAAATTTCAGATGATCAGATACTTGATGTTTTTAAAATTTTTCACGCAAGCTTTGATCAAATAGTTGTGTTTAATTATAAGAGCATAATTAAGATGCTCGGGTTTTATAATTTTCCCATAGAAAAGATAATTGATTTAACTCTATCCGCCTATATAATTGACTCTAACAATTCTGAAAGGCTGCTTGACGACTGCTTTGTATTATCTTTTCTTTTGGATACCGAAATTGAGAGCGTAAGGAGCATATTTGAAAGGAAGAGTATCGGTGAAATTTTATCCGACTATATTGAAAAGCCTAAGTATTTCGCATATATAGCAGGTATACAAAAGCTGATGAATGTTGCTGGAAAAATAGCGGTCGAGAGATTAAAACAAGAGGGCTTGAGCATGGTCTATGAGAGTATTGAATTGCCGTTAAGTGCGGTTTTGGCTGATATGGAGAACACGGGCGTTAAGACTGACGTGCAAATACTTAAGGATCTGTCCGGGAATTTTTCTGAAAGTATTGATATTCTTAAAAAAAGGATTTACGAACAGGCAGGAGAGGAGTTTAACATAAATTCTCCAAAGCAGTTGGGAGAGGTTTTATTTGAAAGACTTAAGCTTCCTTACGGCAAAAAGACGAAGACGGGTTATTCCACCTCTGCCGATGTTCTTGAAAATCTCAAAAAGGATTATACAATAGTGCAGGATATTTTAAAATACAGGCACTATGCAAAATTGAAATCCACATATGCGGATGCACTTCAGACCTATATTAAAGAGGACGGCAGGATACATACAAGCTTTCATCAGGTCATAGCAAGCACGGGGCGTCTAAGCAGTACGGAGCCCAATCTTCAAAATATTCCTACAAGAGATGATGTCGGAAAGCTGATTAGATCAGCCTTTGTGCCGGACAAGGATTGTGTTTTTATCGATGCCGATTATTCTCAGATAGAATTAAGGGTGTTGGCACATTTATCTAAAGACGAAAAATTAATAGAGGCTTACAAAAAAGGAGCGGATATACATAAAATGACCGCATCCGCCGTATTCAATGTGCCTATTAACGAGGTAACGGATAGGCTTAGAAGTAATGCGAAGGCGGTCAATTTCGGAATTATTTATGGAATTTCGGCATTCGGTTTAAGCTTGGATATTGACATCAGCCAAAAGGAGGCGAAGAAGTTTATTTCGGAATATTTTAAAGCCTTTCCGAGTATAAAAGATTTTATTGATAAATTGGTTGCATTTGCCAAAAAGACAGGGTATGCAAAGACCTTGTTCGGAAGAAAACGATTTATTCCCGAGTTAAATTCATCTAATTTCAACACGAGATCTTTCGGTGAAAGAATAGCTATGAATGCTCCTATTCAGGGCAGTGCGGCTGATATTATAAAGATTGCGATGATTAGGGTTTATGACAGATTAAGGTCTGAGAATATGAGTACAAGGCTCATACTTCAGATCCACGATGAATTATTATTGGAGGCACCGCTGTCTGAGTGTGAAAGAGCTGAAGAAATATTGAAAGAGGAAATGGAAAATGCGGCAAGGCTTTTAGTTCCGCTGTCCGTGTCTTTGTCCACAGGGGACAGCTTACTTGAGGTGAAATGATGAAGCGTATTGGAATTACTGCCGGAATAGGAGCCGGAAAAAGTGAGGTCTTAAGATATCTTGAAGAGAATTACGGTGCAGTGATAGTTGAGGCTGACAAAATAGGGCACGAGATTATGGATGATGTTCAGGTTATCAGGCGTATTTCCGATACTTTCGGATCCGGAATTTTAACTGACGGGAGAATAGACAGGGAGATTCTGGGCAGAATTTGCTTTGAGGACAAGGAAAAGCTTGTGAAGTTAAGTGGAATTTTGCATCCCGTTATAAAACAGGAAATTTTGCTGAGACTTAAAAGAGCCGAGCTGGAGGAAAAAGAGCTGTTTGTAGTGGAGGCGGCTCTTTTAATTGAGGCGGGTTATAAGGAATTTTTGGACAGCTTATGGTATATTTCCTGTTCAAAGGAAATCAGAATAGACAGGCTTATTAAAAACAGAGGCTTATCCTACGAAAAATGCCTTAACATTATTGATAAGCAGCTGAGTGATGATGATTTTATGAAGGAGTGCGACGTAGTTGTAGACAACTCCGGGACTGTTGAACACTTACACAAAAATATAGACAGAATTTTGACTGAGGTAATGGGTGATTAATTGATGTTAATGTATAATTTGGCAAGCAGCAGCAGCGGCAATTCCTCGCTTATCTGTTCTGACAAAACAAAAATCCTGGTTGATGTAGGCATAAGTCTTAAGGTATTAAAGCAAAGACTTAAAAGCGTTGGAGAATCTGTTGATGAAATTGATGCTGTGCTTATTACTCATGAGCACAGTGATCATGTAAAGGGTTTAGGGGTATTATCAAGAAAGCTTGCACTGCCTATTTATCTGACTATGGGAACGGCAGATGAAATAGCTGATAAAACCGCTCTCGGTGCAATAGATGATGATTTGTTCAATTATATAAAAAGTGACAATGAGTTTTTTATAAAGGATTTAAAAGTAAAACCGCTTAAAATTTCTCACGATGCGGTAGCTCCTGTTGCATACAGAATAAGCGGCAATAAAAAGAGTGTTGCTATTGTGACGGATCTTGGCTGTTATGATGATTATCTGGTGGAAAATCTTAAGGGACTTGATGCAATACTTTTAGAATCCAATCATGATGTGAAGATTTTGCAGGCAGGAGCCTATCCTTTTGAGCTGAAACGCAGAATTTTAAGTGATATAGGGCATTTGTCAAATGAAACGGCGGCGGAATTTTTAAAAAAAATATATCACATAGGTTTAAAAAATGTGGTTTTAGGACATTTGAGCGTAGAAAACAATCTGCCTGAGCTGGCTCTTGCAAATATGGAAAATGCTATGTTTTTGGGGGAAACGGCAAGGAGGGAACATTTAAAAATAATGGTGGCTCCGAAAGATGATGTATTAAGAACTGTTATTTGAAATAAAGTACACTACTGTGTATACTGTTATGAAAGTGTCTGCCTTTTAAGGCTGAAAAAGTAAAATTTATAGCCTTCAGCACGAAAAAATATCTTTAAGGGCTGGATGTATATAACGAAAAAGAGCTACCGAGGGGACTTGAACCCCTGACCTGCTGATTACGAATCAGCTGCTCTACCATCTGAGCCACGGTAGCAACAATAATTTATTCTATCAAATTATTTAATAAAAATCAAGTGTTTTATAATGGAATTAATTATAAAAAATTCTATTATTTTTTAAATAATACCTTGCATTACAAGGTATTATGTTGTATAATATTAATGCTTAAGATAATTAAGCTTAATCACGGCTTTTATTAAGGGATACTCCGATGTCGGAAATTAAAAATTTAATTTCAAAAGTAATTCAATTTTTAATTCGGAGATTTCCCGACAGGCAAATTAAATATTTTTAATTATGGAGAAAGAAGATGAACACACAATTCAAGAAAGGAATATTGGAAATTTGTGTCCTCTCCTATTTGGCTGAAAAAGACTATTACGGATATGAGCTTGTGGAGGCGGTATCGGAGCATATCAAGATATCGGAGGGTACGGTTTATCCGCTGCTTAGACGTTTCAGTAATGACGAGCTTGTGAACACCTATCTTAAGGAGTCCAACTCGGGTCCGCCAAGAAAATACTATCATCTTACGGAGGCGGGAAAGAAATACTATGATGATCAGCTAAATGACTGGATGGAATTTTCAAACAGCGTAAATAAACTTTTAAGGAGAAAAGAATGAGTAAAGGAGAATTTTTAGATCTGCTTAGATATTATCTTGGGAATTATCCAAGTAATATAGTGAATGACATAGTCGCAGATTACGAAGCACATTTTTTTGAGGGTTTACAAAACAATAAAACCGAGGAGGAGATTTCAAAGGAGCTTGGAAGTCCTAAGGATATTGCAAATGAGTTTTTAAATGAGTATAGAAATTTCAATTATAACCAATATGCATCATCAGTCGGTTCAAGTACGAAGAATATTCAAGAAACGAATAATAAGAAAAGAGGACTTGGAGCGCTTGAAATAGTATTATTGGTGATAGGGGGTATTACGGTATTGCCGGTGGTCTTTAGTGTGGTGGTATCGTTTTTGGTGGTCTGCCTATCGGTATTGTGCAGTCTTTTGGCTATAGCAGTTTCATTTTTTGCAATGGGAATTGCGCTTATTTTGACGCATTTTGTCGAAATACCGTATTTTATAGGATTTTTCGGATACATTCCCAATATTATAACCTCTATTTTTGTAAGTATTTTTCTGATGTCTGCAGCGATTCTTATTGTGGCACTTACTATAAAGCTTTCATTGCTTTTTGTTAAGATGATAAAAAATCTCTATTTATCTATCAGGTGGAGAATTCAAAAAAGGAGGAACGGTCAATGAAAAAATTTTTAATAATTACTGCTATAGTGTGCATGGTGTCTTTTTGTCTTGGAGGTATGAGTCTTTTATTCTTCGATACAAAAGGAATAGTGAAAGCCTTTAACAATTCTGCTTATCACGGTATCGGATTTAACGGGATAGAAAGGCGGCGCGAACTTAAGAAACTTGAAAGTCTTGAAAAACTTGATGATAAGGCATATGAGCTTTATGAAAAATTTTATGATAAATTTGAAGATGATTTTATAGACGGAATTTCCGACGGAGCCGATAATCTATCAGATGCTGTAACGGATGCTGTCGATACTGCTTTAAGCGGTTCTGTAAGAAGAGGAATATCTCGCTATGTTAAGGGTCTTTCCGAACTTATTATTGATGAAACTTTTGGAGGAGACGGGTATTTTGACAAGGATGATATAACAAAATTAGAAACTCATTTAAAGATTGTAGATGAGAAAGAGGAGGCGGCGAAGAATATCAATTCTGTCAATATAAGCTCGAAAGATTCCGATGTTATTATTTATCGAGGTAGGGGCGATAAGATAAAAGCATACGCATTGAAAAAAAGATTTAGTTATGGTAATGTGAAAACCGATTTTTCAATGGATAAAAACACATTAAATATAGACGTAAAAGCAAGCCGTGCGGATTCAAGAGTTTATGTATTGATTCCAGACAGCTTTAACGGAGATATTAATGTCAGTTCCGTTGACGGAGATTTGATTTTTGCGAAGATCAAGCAAAATTTAAATGCCAATATTGTTGACGGCGACATTATCGGAGAAATATCACCTGATTCTGATTGTGCATTGGATACAAGTGACGGAGATATTGTGGCATCATTAAAAAATGTCGAGGATATGAACGCATCTATAAAATTGTCAAGTAATGACGGTGATATTGTGAGCGGCATTCCTTTTAAAAAATTCACATCCGTTGACAATAATGAATATACGTACAAGATTAAAGACGGAAAAAATCAAATTGTGCTTAGTACAAATGACGGAGATATCATTGTAGAATAAGGTAATCATAAAAACAAAGGGAGTGTCGCAAAATAACTAAATTCTAGTTATGGAGCGATGCTTCTTCTTTTTGCCAAAATAAAAATCAAGGAAAGTCTCATTGCAGGTTCTTCGGAGCCTGTTTTTTTATTTTTAGGCATAAAAACGGAGCTGTTGCTCCATGGAGATTACTCATCTATTTTGCAACAGCTCCTTTTATTTTTATAAGAGAAATAAGGACAGCAGGCAGGATTTCATCCGATTAGAAAAGACTGCCGCACTATTTTCAGTGCGACAGCCTCTTTTATAAAGTGTAAGTTTATTTCGAATATTATTTTTTTAGGGAATTTTTCAACTTGTCGGAAAAAAATCCCAAGTTTTTTGCACGATTTTGATCAGTCTTTGCGTTTTTATCATCTTCCGGCTTAGAATGTGAATCGGAAGAGATTTTGTGTGTTTTATCGGACGTCATATTATCAAGCTTTTCCGACAGGGCAGCATCCTCGGAATTGGGAATGTACATGGCTACGATTTCGCTGTCTTCAAGCTCCATTTCACGGTATGATTCCTGTTTGACCTTTTCTATTTCTTCTTTATCGATGTAGGATGATATATCATCGATATAAGAGGTATTTTTATCATTTTTATTATCTGTAATTGTGTTTTTAGATTCGGTTTTTATATTTTTGACCGGCTCATTTGAAACTTTTTGATATTCTTCATCGTTTAACTCAAACTGACGGCTCTCTTTTTGTGTCTGCTTCAAATTCTCTTCTTTTTCAGTAATTTTCTTGAGCTTTTTCTGATTCTCTTTGTAAATTGTTAAATCTCTAAGAAGTGTATAAAAAATAGTAAACACGGGAACTGCGCATAATGCTCCGATTAAACCGCCGAGGTTACTGCCGAGCAGGACTGCAAGAATTATCCAAATTCCGGGCAGACCCACCTTTTTACCCACAACCTTAGGATAGATCAGATTATTTTCTATCTGCTGCAAAATTATAAAGTACAATAGGAAGAATAATGCTTTAACGGGGTCGACAAGCAGGTAAATAAAAACTCCGAAAAAGCCTCCGATATATGCGCCTATCATCGGAAGAAGAGCGGTTACGGCTACGATAACGCTGATTAATTCGGCGTACGCAAAGCCGAATGCTTTCATTCCGAGGAAGAACAGTATACCAAGAATTATAGCTTCGATTGTTTGACCCACAATGTAGCTGTCAAATGTTCTTATTGACACTCTGCCGATATGAGATACAACCCTGTAAACCTTGTCTCCGAAAATCGCTTTTGCAAGCCTATTTATCTGTTTTAAAATATTATCTTTTACATTAAGCATATATATTGAAAATACAATGCCGATTAAAAGATTTGCAATGCTGCTTATTATTTTTTTGCTGTAGGTCACGGCTTTAGGGCCTAAGCTGATTGCAAAATCCTGAAATTTATAACCGATATTCTCAATTACTTTTCTTAAGGGAGTGATGTCGAACGATTCCAGGTTGAATTTTTCAATTAAAAAGTCAATAGTTTTTTGCAGTGAGTTTACATAGTTATTGAAATTTGAGAAAAAAATCTCGGAGTTTTCCATCACTTCCGGAATAACCACCATTACTATACCGGTAATAATTCCGGCAGCCAATGCAAAAACAAAAATTGTGGATATGAACCTTGCAAGAGCTTTCGGAAGATATATTTTGTCAAAAAGTTTCATAAGAACTCTATAAGGCGGATTTAAGAAAAGGGCAATCAGTATGCCTACAAAAAAAGCGGCGGCAAAGTTAAGTACGGTATTTATACCGCCGAATATCTCTTTTATATAGACAACTATTAATACTAATGCCGCAGTATAGCTTATTAAAGCTATGCCCGTTTTAAGATAGCGCTTATTCATAAATTTTATACTCCTAAAAATAAAATCAATTAAACTCCATTTTACTATCGAAATTATATGCTGTCAAGGGGTTGAGCATATTAGATGTGTAATTTTAATCTGCATATAATTTAGTAGACAT
>JBGZAX010000034.1:0-3245 GCA_041844335.1 Lachnospiraceae bacterium | reverse complement strand
TCGGCAATAAAAGAGCATTCAAATGACGAGCCAAGGTGGATTTGCCGCTACCGTTAGCTCCAAGTACGGCTATCATTTCGCCCTCTTTTATACTGAGATTTATATCATCCAACGCCAAGCTCTCTTTTGTTTTGTTTTCGCTTTGCTGCTCTTCTAAATATTCATAGCTTAAATTTTTGATATCTACAATAAAATCATCAGGCATTAATCAGTCCACTTTCAACATTCATAGTAAGAATAGAACCGGTCTTCAGAATGTCTGTAGCATTCTTGGCTCCGATAATCACAGGTATATCAAGGCTCATTCCCACTATCGCCGCATGGGAATTTTCGTCGGGAGATTCCACTATCAGCCCTTTTGCGGAACGTAGCTGCCGCATTATAGAATTATCGGTATCCGGAACCACTAAAATACAGCCGTCCTTATGTTTTTCGGGAAGCTCCTTTATATCCTTACAAACTATTACAGGCGCCGTCAACGTTCCCTTTCCTATCCCCTTGCCTCGCACCAAGATATTTCCGGCTATTGTAACCTTTAATAAATTTGTGGTTCCGGAAATACCGAGAGGTACACCGGCAGTGATTACCGTCAGATCTCCGGGCTTTATATATCCCGCATCAATCACGCTGTCAATAGCACGCTCAAACAGTACGTCGGTGTCTTTTTCCTCTTTTATGAGCATAGGCACCACGCCCCAAGACATACTTAACTGTCTGCACACCTCGTTTGACATAGTACAGCCGATAATCGGAGCATTCGGTCTATATTTGGAGATGAGCTTTGCGGTATTTCCCGACTTTGTGACTGTGATAATCGCAGATACATCAAGATCTATCGCGGTCATACAGGTTGCATGCGCTATAGCGTTCGTAACATCCGGGTTTTTCTCCTGAACCCTGTTTTTAAACCTCTTTACATAGTCTATATCCTCTTCAGTTCTTCTGGCTATTCTGTCCATTGTCATAAGAGCCTCTACAGGATAGGCTCCTGCTGCGGTTTCACCTGAGAGCATTATCGCACTGGTACCGTCATAGATAGCATTTGCAACATCTGTAGCCTCGGCACGGGTAGGTCGCGGGTTTTTCATCATAGAATCAAGCATCTGAGTCGCTGTAATGACACGTCGTTCAGCATTAAAGCCCTTGCTTATAAGCTCTTTTTGAATGACCGGCACTTCCTCAAGCGGAATTTCCACACCCAGATCTCCTCTGGCAACCATTATGCCGTCTGAAACTCTTATTATCTCGTCTATATTGTTAACACCCTGCATATTTTCAATCTTGGAAATTATATTAATACGGCTGTTATGTTCGTTTAATATTTTTCTAATCTCAAGGACATCGCTTGCACTTCTTACAAATGATGCCGCAATAAAGTCAAATCCCTGCTCAATTCCGAATAGAATATCGGCATAGTCACTTTCGCTGATATATGGCATGGAAGTGTCGCAATTTGGCAGATTTACGCCCTTTTTATCAGAAATAACACCGTCGTTTTCAACTAAGCAGATGATATCCTCATCTCTAATATCCGTGATTTTAAGAGAAACAAGACCATCGTCAATTAAGATTTGACCGCCGACCTCTATATCATCAATAATATTCTTATAATTGACATGGACGATGTTTTCGTCACCGACCACATTATCTCTTGTTGTGAGGGTAAAGCTCTTTCCCCTTTTTAAACTAATCTTTCCTTCTTTAAATGTACCTATTCTTATTTCAGGACCTCTTGTATCAAGCAGCGCCGCTATAGGCAGGTCAAGCTCTTCTCTGATTTCCCTTAATTTTGTAAGCCTTTTTAAATGTTCATCATGTGTTCCGTGTGAGAAATTAAATCTCGCTACATTCATTCCCCCGACAATCAGCTGTCTTAATACATCTTCTCTATCAGTAGCAGGTCCTAATGTACATACTATTTTAGTTTTTCTCATAACCCGTCGTCCTTTCTTTTGCATAAAATAACATAAGCAATACCATAAGTATAGCCTTTTAGACGAATATATGCAAGTGTTTTTATATCTGTTCACGCCCCGAATTCTATAATTAGGCTCCTGTGCATTTATAAATAACTTTGTATGTTAAGCTTCGCAAAATATTCATTCATGCATCTATCATGTGATTTTATATTTTCACAAAAACGGAGCATATAAGCTTATATATCACTCATACACTCCGTAATTCATCATATCATAAAATTTTTACTTTTATACTAAAACTACTTATCCGATTCAACGCAGATAACAGGGCTCACAGAGCCTTATAGCTGAGAGTAACATTATTATATTTTACTCTTTCGACAAAGTCCTTTATTGACTTTTCTATCACCCATTTCGGTGCTTTTATAACTATTTTACCGCTACAACCTTCAAAAATGGAATCATCTATTGACTCTATAAAATAGTCCTTTATTACTACTTCTCTCAACTTTTTACAATCTGCAAATATTTCCGCCCCGAGCTTTCTCATTCCCTGAACATTTTTAGAATCAACCAGCTTTCCGCCTCTTTTATATTTTCCATTCTCAAAAACGACTTTTTTAAGATTGGTACAACCTCTAAAGCAATTTTCACCAAGAGCTCCTATGTTTTCCAAATCTCCGACATCCTTAATACCATCTGCACTATCTGACAAAGTGCTCAAATTAACACCGAATTTTATTTCCTTTAATTTGATGCAATTTTGAAAAGCCGAATTGCCGAGCCTTATCAGACAGACCGGCATATTCTTTTTTTTCATCTGTAGATTGATGCAGCCGGAGAAAGCTCTATCACCTATATACAATAATCCGTCAGGAAATTTAATTGAGCCCAAGCTTTCATTATTGGAAAAGGCATTATCTAAAATGTACTCAAGGTTTTCCGGAAATTTTATATTATTTAAGCTTTCACAGCTTGCAAAACAGCTCTCGCCTATCGACCGCAGCTTTTTATTAAATGTAACTTTTTTTAGCTTTTGACATCCATTAAATGTATTGTCATTCAGCAAACCTATGTTCTTAGGAACGGTAAATTCTCTTAATTCTTTACAGCCTGAAAACGCCGATTCCCCTATACTTTTTATCCTGTCAGGCTTTTCAAATTTGACTTCCACAATCTTATAGCAGCCCTGAAAAGCTCCATCACCAATCTCTTTCACTTCCTTTGGAATGGTAATGGAATGATTTTTATCGTTTGTGTCAGTATACTTCATAAGCACTCCGGTACTCGTAATTTCCATTCCGGATGTATCTATCCTTTTTTCCG
>JBGZAX010000033.1:0-10351 GCA_041844335.1 Lachnospiraceae bacterium | reverse complement strand
TCTTTCTTAGAGGATTTAAAAGAAGGAATAGATGTTATAAAAAATCATGAATTCATAAAACAATTTATGTTTATAGTTCCTTTAATGGATTTTTTCTTTTCTTCAGTATATGCTGTTACAGTACCTTATCTGTTCTTATGTGTATTTAAGGTAGATGAATCTATTTATGGATTATATAATTCCATAGTGGCATCAATGACTATAATAGTTCCTATTTTTGCGATTCCACTTGTTAAAAAGGTTAAAACAAAGGTTCTGATTATTAACTCATCAATAGTCATCTTTTCTACACTATTTATGATTGGTTTAACAGTATTTTTATATCAAAGAAATATAATAACTTCCATAACATTTGCCATTATACTTATAACTGTTATTGACTGTTTGGTTGTAGCCACAATGATGCCGGTACATATGTCAATTTCCATACTCTATCAAAAAACTATTCCAAAGGAATGTTTAAGCAGAGTTTTATCAATTAAAAAAATGCTTTCTTTGATATTGATTCCTTTCGGGAATATGTTTTTTGGAGTTATTACTGATAGATTGCCCACATATATTTGCTTTTACATAGCATCTTTAGGAGTATTTGTTTGCTATGTTATGTATCATAGTGTATTCAAGAAATACATAGAAACGTAAATTATAGAAAACAGATTGTCATATGGAATTAAATTATCGTTCCGACATTCTTTCTCCGATTTGTTGCCAACAGAAAAGCTTTTATCCTTGCTTTTTGATCGAATATGTGATTAATTTGAATACATGATAATAAGAAAATTAAAGAAAAATGGACATAACGGCAAATTCATGTTATTATAGATTAAAATTTATATTACTTGTAGGAAATGAAGATTATCCACCGTTGACTGATTTGCTGACATATTCTTTGTCATTCAAGAAACGGCGGACTTCAATATTATATTTCATACCGAAAGGAGTTTATTTATGAAGAAACTTTTGACGATATCAATTATTTTATCTCTGATAATGGTCATGTCAGCTTGCGGCAGCGGCAAAAAAACCGGAAACGCCTCCACTGATGACAGCCTCACTACGGGCAGCAATCCGTTGACAAATAGCGGCGAACAATCCTCAGTCGGTAGCGACAGTAAGGATGACTCAAAAGAAACCGACAACGACACTGTCAACAAGAATGAACAGCTTGATGCATCGAATTTTAAAGAAACGACTGTAGTCGATAATGATAAATGCTCTATAAAACTCGTCTCAATGAGGCCCGATTATGACGGTACATATATCTTTGATGTAAGCCTTGAAAACAAATCCGACACCACAAAGTATATGTATTATGCAACGGACACCGTCATAAACGGTGTGCAGTGTACGCCTATGATGAGTCAAAGTGTCGATCCGGGTAAAACAGAACAGACAGAATTAAGATTCAGTGGCCTTTATCTGCCTCATGATAGTAACGGTGCATTAGATACTAAAATTGATTTTTCCGACATACGAATAACCTTTAGAGTGCAGGATTTTAATGATGGATTGGCAAAACCTACTGTGAATGAAACAGTCAAAATATATCCGTTCGGTGAGGACAAAGCCAACACATATATTCGTCATTCTCAGATGACCGATCGCGTAATTATGGCTAATGACGATGTTACCGTGTCAATAATAGGTTATACATATAATACTGATTGGAGCTATGCGGCGGAATTATACATACAAAACCATACGGACAAGCCCGCAATGCTGTCAGCCGAAGACTGCTATATAAACGGATTGCACGTAGACCCTTATTTTGCATTAACCGTGCTGCCTAATTCATCCGTATTTAACAGCGTCGAATGGAATGTTGAAGGTTTGAAGAAATTGGGAATTAATAAAATCGACAAGATAGAAATGGTCCTGTTAACATATGACGAAAATTATAATATAATTAAAAAAGAAGATGTCTTTATTGATACAAGCTCTATTGAATTCAAAGTTCACACGGACAATTAATACAGTTGATAACGATGCAAAATACTATTGCATCATAGAATCGTCGGCTATATAAAGGAGGATACATGATAAATATGAAAAAATCTTTGTCAATATTACTTATTTTAATTTGTACAATATCGATGTCAGCCTGCGGTATCGGCAAAAAAGCCAAAAATACTGTCAGTAACGAGCTGTCGGCAAACAGTGACAAACAACCGTCAGTCGTCGACAGTGCCGATACAAATAACTTAAAAGAAGCCGATAACGGTACTGTTAACAAGGATGAAAAACCCGATGCATCAAATTTTAAAGAAACGACAGTAGTCGACAATGATGAATGCTCTATAAAACTGCTCTCAATGAAACCTCATGATGACGGTACATATGTATTTGATGTAAGCCTTGAAAACAAGTCTGACAACATCCGGTATGAATATTATGCGACAGATGGCGTTATAAACGGTGTATGTTGCGAACCTATTATGAATGATACCGTCAAACCGGGTAAAACAAAGCGGACGGAATTCATTTTCAACAATTTTGATCTGCCTGAGGATCTTAATGGTGCCTCAAATACCGAAATTGATTTTTCGGACATACGGGTAACCTTCGTAGTGAAAAATTTTGATGATGGATCGGCAGAACCGGTTGCGTATGAAACAGTCAAAATATATCCGTTCGGCGAGGATAAAGCCAACACATATATTCGACCTTCTCAGACGACCGATAATGTAATTATGTCTAATGACGAGGTCACCGTATCAATAATAGGTTATGCATATCATACCAATTTTAGCTACGCGGCACAGTTATATATACAAAACCGCACAGACAAGCATAGGACGCTGTCTGTAAGTGACTGCCGTATAAACGGAGTAAACGTAGATCCCTATTTCTTATTCACCGTACAGCCCAATTCATCCGCATTTAAGGGCATTGAATGGTATGAGCATGATTTGCACAAAGCAGGAATTGATAAAATAAATGATGTAAAAATGATTCTGTCAATCTGTGACGATGAAGAAGGACATAATGTATTGCAAAGCGAAGATGTGCATATAGATACAAGCTCCGCCGAGTTCAAGGTCACTCAAGGTGATTATACAGCCAATTAATAACGGCAAGGAGCCGAAAAAGAAAGTCTAAAACGGGGCTTTCTTTTTTTTTATTTTGTGGCGGCAATAGAATAAAAATAGGAATTTCGGAGGAAGGTATCATGAAGAACATTATCTGCCTGTTTGTGTAGGAAGTATTTGCATAAAATATGGAAAGAATAAATCTGGAAGTCGGTCGAATGATTATAAAAAATAAAGCTTGACAAACATTTGTTTGTATAATATAATACATTTACAAACAAATGTTTGTAAATGTCTGAGAGAATGATTTTTGCTATAATTTAGCGGAAAGGGGAATTCAATGATAGTATCCGATACAAATAATACAACTAAGCTTTGCAAGCTTAATAAGATAACAAGAAAATACATTGGTAGTCCTTTGATCGTTGTCATATTACTTTCTGTAATTATTGTAATCGGTACTATCATAATTTCTCGTTCAAATTTCAATAATGTAAATATAGATATAAATTATATTGACTTTTACAATTTGAAAAAGACAGGATATGACAGTGTATTAATAGTGAGAGGAGATACCGTCGATGGCTTAATCGATAGATATTTTAATAATTGTAATTTACAAGATAATGCAGACATAAGAAAAGAGATTAAAAATGAAATTATGGAATTAAATAACCTTGACAGATATGCCACAATATATGCGGGAGGGTACTTGTTGTTTCCGATATATGAATAAAACATCTATTCGCCAAAGCTTAGTTTAACGAATAGATGTTTATAGAATTTTCATTTAATTTATCAATTACCATATTAACTGTATCTGTTACATTCATTTTACCAAAAGGAATTTCCACATTTATATCCGCATATTTTTCATATAACGGAATTCTTTCTAAATATAAATCATATAAAGTCTGACCGTCTTTTACAGTAACACCTCTTTTTTTAAGATCGCCAAGACGAATTTTCAGCTCTTCATAAGTGTGATTCAAATAAACTATAGTACCTATTTTACTGTAATGTTCCATAGCCTTTGAACTGTAAACTATGCTGCCGCCTGTGGAAATTACTTGGAATTCTCCATTTATTGACGAATTGATTTCACCCTCAATTTCATGAAATTTATCTATTCCATTTTCCGATATTATTTGTTCTAAAGTCATATTCATTTTTTCTTCTATAACCGCATCTGCGTCTATAAATTTATATTTTAGATATTCTGCAAGTTCTGCTCCAACTGTAGTTTTCCCTGATCCAGGCATTCCTATTAAAATCAAATTATTATTTTCCATAAATTAAGCCCTTTCCTATCATAAAAATGTCATTATGTCAATAATTTTGTCAATAACTGTTTCATTTTTTAACAAGTAAATCATAGCTCCGTTGAGTCCAGTACAATAGTAAATGGTCCGTCATTCACCAAAGAGACTTTCATATAAGCACCGAAAATACCGGTTTCAACACATTCTATATGTTTTTTACATTCACTAACAATATAGTCGAAAATTTCTTTAGCTGCAGCAGGTTCTTTCGCATTAGTAAAGCTCGGTCTGTTGCCTCTTTTACAGTCAGCTGCAAGTGTAAATTGCGATACCATTAAAAGACTTCCATTCACATCCTTTAATGCCAAATTGGTTTTACCGTTTTCATCATCAAAAATCCTCATGTTTATAAGCTTTTTAATAAGCTTATCTGCATCTGAAAATGTATCATTATTTACAATTCCTACTAATACTAAAAACCCTTTTTCAATTTTTCCTACAGTTTTTTCTTCTGTATCTACATTTGCACTTAGTACTCTTTGTATTACTAATTTCATTTTTTCTCCTCATTATATGTGTAACTGTTTATCCAAGAGTATAAATATTTATATACATTTTCCTTGTTTCTTTCGTGTATAATATCATGCCTTAAGCCTCTCCATAGTTTTAATGTCATATCTTTTACGCCAAGTCTTTTATATTGATTGTATACACGTTCAGGCTCAATGCCGAAACTGCCGATAGGATCCATAGAACCGCTGCTTACGAGTATAGGTATATTTTTATTTATTCTTGATAGATTTTTTGGGAAATATAGATTGGATATACCGTCAAACATATCTCGATATCCCGCTGCAGTAAAGAAAAATTTACAGAATTTATCATTCTTAAGGTTTTCTCTTTCTTTAGGATCAGTTGTCATAGAGGCAAAAATATCATTTTCTTTTTTGAAAATTCCTCTTTTTTTGCCCAATGTTAAAGCACATATAAGCTTGCTTCTATACCTGTTTCCGAATGTTTTACAATATGAATTGGCTAATAGGTTCACAAGTTTCAAAATATTTGGAGAAACATGCGCTGTTCCTAAAATTAATGCACCGGAAAGTCCTGAATGTGGATAGGTATATAAGAACTGTCTGACTATAAATGAACCCATGCTGTGACCTAACAAAAAATGCTTTGAATTAGGAAATCTTTTTAAAGCTATTGTATGTACGGTGTAGACATCATTAAGCAAAAATTTATTTCCATTTTTGTATGCAAAAAAGCCTAAATCTTCTTTTCTTGTTGCAGTCTTTCCATGTCCCAGCATATCGTTGCCTATTACCGCAATTTTATGTGCGGTTAAAAAGCGTGCAAATTCCTCATATCTTCCGATATGTTCAACCATACCGTGAGCTATTTGTAAAACAGCTGTGGGCTCACAATTATCCGGTTCCCAAATCACATAATAAATATTATTTTTTTCATCTGAACTTTTAAAAAATCCGCTTTCTGTTTTCATAAATCTATAATTCCTCTATTCCATTAAAGACAAAATTTCCGATATATGTTTTATATATATTATTTTTATATCCTTGATATTTTTCAGCTCTGTATAATTTAAATATGGCACAATTACTCTATCAAAACCCAGTTTTACAGCCTCGTATACCCTATTCTCCGCTCTTGTTACACCTCTGATTTCTCCACTTAATCCTATTTCTCCAAAAACAACGGTGTTTTGAGGGATTACTATATTTTTGTAAGATGATATTGTAGACATTATAACAGCCAAGTCAGATGCCGGCTCTGTTATTTTTAAACCTCCGACTACGTTTATATATATATCACAGTTCATAAGTTTTAGATTTAATTTCTTTTCAAGAACCGCCATAAGAAGGTTAACTCTGTTATAATCTATTCCGTAGCTTGTTCTCCTCGGTAGCTGAAAAATACTGTCAGCTACTAAAGATTGCAATTCAAGCAGGATCGCTCTCGTGCCCTCAATGGTACAGGTGATTACTGAACCGCTATTATTGCTGCTTAGTTCGTTAAGCATATATTTTGAGGGATTGGTAACCTCAATTAAGCCTTTAGCGGACATCTCAAAAACTCCAATTTCATTAGTGGCTCCGAACCGGTTTTTTATACTCCTTAATACTCTATATACATAGGTATTTTCACCCTCGAAATAAAGAACCGTATCCACCATATGCTCAAGAACCTTCGGTCCTGCCACTGTTCCATCTTTTGTGACATGTCCTACTATAAAGAATGTTATATCCTTTTCCTTTGCAATTCTTAATATAGCGGCTGTATTTTCTCTAACCTGAGATACACTTCCGGCAGCAGACGAAATATTTTCAGATACAATGGTTTGTATAGAATCTATCACTACAATTTTGGGAGAATTTCTTGTAATCACCTCAATTATATTTTCAAGATTATTATTGCAAAACAGTAGGAAATTTTCATTGGTTTGATTTATTCTATCTGCTCGTCCTTTTATCTGCTCTTCGGATTCTTCACCGGAAATATATAGCAGTTTTATTTCTTTGCTTAAATTTATGCATGTTTGCATCAATAATGTAGATTTCCCTATTCCGGGCTCTCCTCCTATCAATATCAAGCTGCCCGAAACAATTCCGTCACCTAATACTCTGTCAAACTCTCTAATTCCGGTAGAAATTCTCTTGTTAAAACCTGTACTTATATCTTTTAAAAAGCTTGGTTCTAATTCTTTATATGAATAAGAGCCAACAGCTGATTTTTTTGTTGTTGTCGGCTCTTCTACAAAGCTATTCCATTCTTTACAGCCGGGACATTGCCCTAGCCATTTAGCAGATTCATAACCACAATTTTGACAGAAAAATAATTTTCTAGAGGACATAATTAATCATTTCTTGAAATTTCAATACTTGTAGGTTCATCTGAACTAAGCTCTATGCTTAAATTGAGTTTTCCTCCTATACCTGTTTTCATACATCCCACATCCTCTTGCCCGATTTTTACACAATAATTTGTATTTTCCTCAAGACCTATAGTGATTTGAGAATCGACACTGCCCACAACCTTAAAAGACACCTCATCCTTATTAAGCTTTAGGTTGAATACAGAAGTACCGGGTACTGATTCATACAAAAAACCTTCATTTTTTTCAAGTCTTGTAATTTCATTGTAAGTCTTTACATTATATAAGTCACCCTTGAATTCAAAATTTTCTTTTTTTGATTTTTTGGTTAAAACGAAATTGCCGAAGCTCAAGGTGTTATCGGCATTTGCTCTAATCAATTCATTTACCACTTGCATTTTTCTTTGATCTCCTTTTTGAATTGCTTGCCTTTGTTGTTTTATTTTTGAAAATAATAGTATTATTATTTATCACTATATTAACAGCGGAATTTTTGGATATTTCTCCATCAAGCAAGGCATCTGCCAGCCTGTTTTCTATTTCTGATTGAATTACTCTTTTTAATTGTCTGGCTCCAAATGCCTTATCATAGCCCTTTTCAAGGATAAAGTTTTTTACTTCATCACTAAATTGCAGTGTAATTCCCAATTGCTTATGAACTCTTTCAGCAAGCTGTTTTAACAGTAAACCACTTATCTTTTCAAGATCATTTTTTGAAAGCTCGTGAAAAACTATTACCTCATCTATTCTATTAAGCATTTCCGGTTTAAATAGTTTTTTCACTTCGTCCATTACCCTGTTTTTCATATTGGCATATTTTATATTATCATCATCATTACTGATAAATCCGAGATTTTTA
Source organism: Lachnospiraceae bacterium (assembly GCA_041844335.1). Classification (GTDB taxonomy): domain Bacteria; phylum Bacillota; class Clostridia; order Lachnospirales; family Lachnospiraceae; genus CAUUFM01. The sequence continues at coordinate 2,308 of JBGZAX010000033.1, read as the reverse complement.
GGTGCTACAATATTTTTTGCTCCAACATTTGAAGTCATAATTATTATGGTGTTTTTAAAACTTACTCTTCTTCCGTGAGAATCTGTAATATGCCCGTCATCCAAAACCTGAAGAAGAATGTTAAAAATATCGGGATGCGCCTTTTCAATTTCGTCAAGTAATAAAACCGAATAAGGATTTCTTTTAACCTTTTCTGATAATTGGCCGCCATCATCATGTCCCACATAGCCCGGAGGAGATCCTATAAGCTTTGCAACACTGTGTTTTTCCATGTATTCGGACATGTCAACTCTAATTAAAGCATTCTCAGAACCGAAGATAGATTCTGATAAAGCCTTTGATAGTTCAGTTTTTCCGACACCGGTAGGGCCTAAGAAAAGGAAAGATCCGATTGGTCTTTTCGGATCCTTAAATCCTGTTCTGCCTCGTTTTACTGCCCTTGCAATAGCATCAACAGCCTCATCTTGAGATATTACCCTTTCATGTAACTCTTTGGACAGATTTTTTAACCTTGATATGTCGGTTTTTTTCAGATCTTCCAAAGGTAATTTAGTCCAACTGGATACAACCTTTAAGATATCTTCTTTTCCAACATTCAAGTTTCTCTCTTTTCTCTTTAAGAAAGCTGTTTTTTTCTTTTCCACATCCTTTTCAAGAATTTCAATTTCGTGCTGAACCTTGGAAATTTTATCCAATTTACCATCAATTAATAAATTATCAATTTCGTCTTTTTTGTCTATAATTAATTGTTCCAACTCAGCGATTTCTTCAGGAAATCCTACCACATTCAACTTAAGCTTTGCCAATGCTTCGTCAATAATGTCAATTGCCTTGTCCGGAAGATATCTGTCATTTATATATCTCACTGAAAGCTCCACAGCCGCAAAAATCGCATCGTCTTCAACTTTTGCCTTATGAAAATCCTCATATTTGGATTTTATGCCCTGTAAAATTTTTACGGTTTCTTCAGGCGTAGGCTCTTCTATGTGTACAGGCTGAAACCTTCTTTCAAGTGCTGAATCCTTTTCTATATACTTTCTATATTCTTCCAAGGTAGTTGCTCCAATTATTTGCAGTTCACCTCTTGCCATAGCCGGCTTTAACATACTTGCAGCATCAATTGAACCCTCCGAACCTCCGGCACCGATAAGTCTGTGCAATTCGTCTATAAATATTATGACATTGTTGTTTCCGCTAGCCTCACGTATGATATTTTTCATACGTTCTTCAAACTCTCCCCTATATTTTGAACCTGCCACTATTCCAGAAATATCAAGGCTTAAAAGCCTTTTTCCTTGCATTGAAAGAGGAACATTTCCGCTAACAATAGCATTTGCAATCCCTTCTACCACTGCGGTTTTTCCGACTCCCGGGAACCCGACCAGACAGGCATTATTCTTAGTTCTTCGACTCAGAATTGTAAGTATTCTGAATATCTCATTTTCTCTTCCGATAGTAGGATCCAATTCTCCCATTTTTGCTTTTTCAGTGAAATCGGTGCTGTGTGCATCAATGGTCGGCGTAGCTGACGAATGTTGTTCATGCTTACCCAATTCATTTAATCGTTCAAATTCATCTCGAATCATCTCGGAAGATAGCCCCATAGCAGATAAAAGGTCAGATAAAACCTTTTTTAGATTGGCTGAAAGTGTAGTCAAAAGTCTGGTGCCCACACAATCCACCTCTTTTAACAATGCAATTAGTATATGCTCACTGCCTACTTTGCTGTTTTTAAAATGATCAGCTTCTTTTTCCGCATTTTTCAGTATATTTTCAGCTCTTGGTGTAATTTTTACCGTTTTTTGTGTAACCAACACCTGTTCATCAGGACTTATTAAATCGTCAATCAGCTCTAAGACTTTTGACATTTGGATTCCATTTGTCTTGAGTATTTTGCCTGCAAGACAATCCTCTACACTTAAAATACCGAGCAATATATGCTCAGATCCGAAATATGAGTGTTTTAAACGCTTTGCTTCTCTTTTGCCTGCGGAAATAATATTTTTAGCAGAATGTGTAAAATTATCGTACATTAGACCTCCATTTATACAATGAAAATTATTTGCAATTAAAATCCGTTGCTATTTCATCAACGAGCTTATGCATATCTTCAATAGATAAATTATGACAATAGCCCCTCGCCATTAAATAAGTAAGAGCTCTTTTCATATTTTTTCTTTCTCTTAAATTATCAGCCTCAACGGCTATTACCGCTCCTGTTCTGTTATTGACTCTAAGAAAGCCCTCCTGTTTAAGGACATTATATGCTTTATTTACCGTGTGCATATTTATACCGATCTCTTCAGCC
>JBGZAX010000032.1:0-3483 GCA_041844335.1 Lachnospiraceae bacterium | reverse complement strand
CCGGAGCAAACATATTAAGTGCCGTGCCTGAAATTGTCTGATCCGCGTTCAGATTAATGGATGCGAATGCATGTAGAAGTGAAAAAATCCCTCCTACTATTCCTGCTATAATTATTCCGGCAATAAGCAACAGCTGCGGGTTCATCGTGCTTCCCGCGGTTTGCATAAAGGAAATAAAACCTATTCCGAAAAATGCTCCCACTACCATTATGCCCTCAAGAGCAATGTTTATAATACCGCTACGTTCCGAAAACATACCTGCCAGTGCCACAATTAAAAGAGGAATTGCAAAAAACATAGTTTGCTGCACAATGTAATATATAGTATTCATTATCCCTTATCCTCCTTTTTTGCATTTTCTTTTTTGTCAAAAAACACTTTGCTTATAATTCTTTTAAACACCAGCGAAAAAGCTCCGCAGTAGATGATAGCCGCTACTATCATATCTATTATCTCAGGAGTAAAGTTAAGTATTTGAATGTTATATCCGCCAACAGTGATATGAGCTATAAAAATTCCTGCAAACAGGATACCTATAGGATTTGACACACCAAGCAGAGCCACGGAAATACCGCTAAAGCCTTCAGCTGCTATTACATCCAATACCTGCATATATTTTCCGGTATGTCCCAAGTACATTAAGGCTCCACCAAGTCCTGCTAAGGCTCCGGCTATTACCATTGATAAAACGATGTTTTTCTTATCATCAATACCTGCATACCTGCTGGCATCCTTATTCATACCGCATGCCTTTAATTCAAATCCGAAAGTGGTTTTTTCAATTATTATATAAACGACAATCACCGCAATAATTACAATAAGCAGTCCCATATCAAGATTGGCATCAACAGGAAAAATATTGTCAAAGAACAGCCTTGGAGTACGAGCGGATTTTGCCACCGGCAATGTCTGATTTTTTAATTGGTCATACAGTTTTAATTTAGGTATCATCATATTTACAAAGAAAATACCTATATAATTGGTCATAATCGATGATATAACTTCATTTACATTGGCTACGGCTTTCAGTACTCCGGGAATAAAGCCCCAAATACCTCCCGCAATTCCTGCTAAAATAAGAGCCACGAAAAAATGTATAACAGGCGGCAAAAAAGTACATTTTATACCCACAAACACCGCAACAAAGGAGCCTATAGTAAACTGCCCCGCAGCTCCTATATTAAAAAGACCCGTTCTAAATGCAAACCCCACGGCAAGACCTGTCATAACTATCGGAACTGCGAAATTTATTGTCTGGCTGATACTTAAAATTCCGTTTCTGAACCCGCCCTGTAATATAATTCCGAAAGCATCCAAAGCCTCCTTTGAATTGGACAATAATAAAATAATAAGTCCGAACAAAAGCCCCGCAATTATAGCCATTAGGGAAGAAGCAAAGCTTATAAAGGATTTTTGAAAATTTTTATTTTTCACCGCTGCTCTCCTTTCCCCTCTTAGTGCCTGCCATATAAAGACCAAGCTCCTTTGTGGTAGTATTTTTAGGATCTACGTCCGCCACTATCTCTCCCTCATACATTACCAGTATTCTGTCGCTTAAATTCATTACCTCATCAAGCTCAAACGACACAAGCAGAACAACCTTGCCCCTATCACGCTGTTCCACAAGCTTTTTGTGTATATATTCAATGGCACCGACATCCAATCCTCTAACAGGCTGCACCGCTATTACAATATCCGGATCTCTGTCAAGCTCCCTTGCGATAATGGCTTTTTGCTGATTACCGCCTGACATACCTCTAACTGTCGACTCGATTCCGTTTCCGCATCTCACATCATATTGCTCTATCAGACTTTCCGCATATTTGTTGACTTCATTAAACCTTATAAAACCGTTTTTTTGAAACCTTTCATCAAAATAGGTTTGCAAAACCAGATTTTGAGCTAAATTATAGTCAAGCACCAATCCGTACTTGTGCCTGTCCTCAGGAATATGAGCCATTCCGCTAAGACATCTTTGCCTGATTTTCTCATTTGTGATGTCTTTTCCATTAAGTATTATCTGCCCCGATACCGGATTTATAAGTCCCGTAATGCCGTAAATGAGCTCCGACTGCCCGTTTCCGTCAATTCCGGCAATTGTTACGATTTCTCCCCTTCTTGCCACAAAAGAAACATCTGAAACTGCGTTTTTATCCTTATGCACTTGATCTCTTATAGTTAAATTTTTTACCTCCAATACGACATTTCCGGGTGCAATATCTTTTTTGTCAATATTAAGATTAACCTTTCTGCCTACCATCATCTCGGACATATCTTCCTTTGAGGTCGTGGAAACATCCACAGTTCCTATGTATTTACCCTTTCTAAGAACACTACACCTGTCGGCAACAGCCTTTATTTCATTAAGCTTATGTGTAATAAATACAATAGATTTTCCTTCTTCCGCCATTTGTTTCATAATAGCCATAAGTTCGTCTATTTCCTGTGGAGTTAAAACTGCCGTAGGTTCATCAAAAATCAGTATTTCATTATCGCAGTAAAGCATTTTCAATATTTCTACCTTCTGCTGCATACCCACGGTAATATCTGAAATATAAGCATCAGGATCTATATTAAAGTTATAATTTTTAGATAAGTCCATAACCTTTTTTCTGGCATTATCCATTTTTAAGAAACCATACTTTACCGTTTCATGTCCCAATATTATATTTTCAAGCACGGTAAAATTATGTACCAGCTTAAAATGCTGATGTACCATACCTATACCAAGGTCATTTGCTATATTGGGGTTGTTAATAGCAACCTTTTTATCATTTATTTTTATATCACCCTCTTCCGGCTGATAAAGTCCGAAAAGCACACTCATAAGGGTAGATTTACCGGCTCCGTTTTCTCCAAGTAATGCGTGAATTTCACCATTTTTAACATGGAAAGTGACATCATCAAGGGCTTTAAATTCTCCAAACCTCTTAGTAATGTGATTCATTTCAATTACATTGCTCAAATTTTCGCCCTCCTTAAATCAAATTATCCTTTTTAAAGGCTAAAGGCATTATTTCTTTTAATGTGAAAACCTTATATTCGTCTTTTGATTTAGCCAGAATTATCTTGAATTCATCATAATCACAAAACTCAAGCATAACCTGTCTACAGACACCACAAGGTGCACAAAAATCAAATTCTTCAGCGTTCTCAGGTCCGCCGACTACAGCAATGGCTTTAAAACTCGATACTCCCTCTGATACCGCCTTAAAAAAAGCCGTTCTTTCAGCACAATTTGTAGGAGTGTAGGAAGCATTTTCTATATTGCATCCCTTATAAACGGTGCCGTTTGTCGATAAAAGTGCCGCTCCCACCTTAAAATTAGAATAAGGCGTATATGCCATCTGTCTTGCCTCAAATGCTGATGCTATAAGCTCCCTTTCATTCATAAAATAATCTCCCAATTTTAAAAAACGCATAAAACAACAGTTAAATAGTAATCACGATCAAATTCTTATGTATATGTTGCTTATATAATAT
>JBGZAX010000031.1:0-7204 GCA_041844335.1 Lachnospiraceae bacterium | reverse complement strand
TAAAGCAGCTTATTAAAAGCAATAGACACACAAAGATTGTATTTTCCATAATGATAATTCTTTATCAATATATTTTATAGGTTCCATTCTCTCATCTACTATCTTCAACGCAAAGGCATACTATAGTTTAATGAATGTGGAAAACGGCAGTTTCAATGAAGATATAAAAGAAGCTGATTTTAATACAATTCCTTTAATGGACAAACAATCAAGCGAAATCATAGGTGATAGAGTTATGGGAAGTATGCTGGATATGGTTTCTCAATTTGAGGTCAGCCGTGAGTATTCTCAGATAAATATAGGAAATAAACCTGTAAGAGTATCTCCTTTGATGTATGCAGGATTTATAAAATGGCTGGCGAATTTTTCCAAGGGGCTTCCGGGATATGTAAAAATAGATATGACCACTCAGAATGCCGATGTTATAAAATTGGAAAAGGGTATGAAATACTCCTCCTTTGAGCATTTTAACCGATATATAAAAAGACATTTACGATTTAAGTACCCCACCGCTATTTTCGCTGAACAATTATTTTTTGAAATAGATGATGATGGAACACCATACTATGTTTGCCCTGTAAAGGATTTTAAGATAGGCTTATTTGGGGGAGAAACCGTAAAAGGGGCGGTTTTGTGTAATGCAATTGACGGAAAATGCAATTACTATAAATTAAATGATATTCCTACTTGGGTGGATAAGGTATTTTCAGCGGAGCTTTTGACAAGGCTTTATAATTATCACGGAATGTTGAAACAGGGCTTTATAAATAGCAAACTTTCTCAAAAAGGTTGTCTAACCACCACAAACGGTTATAATTACCTGGCAATAAATGATGACGTTTGGGTATATACCGGAGTTACATCTGCAGCTGCGGATCATTCAATCGTGGGATTTGTCCTGATGAACCAAAGAACTATGCAAACAAAGTTCTATGAGGTTGAGGGTGCTATTGAGGATTCTGCTATGGCATCAGCTCAGGGACAGGTGCAACATTTAGGTTATACAGCCACGTTTCCGCTCTTGATTAACATATATGGAAAGCCCACCTATTTTATGGCACTTAAAGATAATGCAGGGCTTGTTAAAAAATATGCTCTTGTTAGTGTTGAACAGTATAGACTTGTAGCTATCGGCGACAGCATAAATGAGTGCATAGGCAATTACCTTAAGATTCCGGATAACAAATCCGCTATAAATTCCTCTACAGATAACGGATATGAAAGCATTACATCTACTATAGACGCCATAAAAAGTGTTGTAATTGACGGCACTACTCACATATACTTTAAACTTTCGGATAATGAAAGCCTGTTTGAAATGGATTTAAGCAATCCCTCATTGATTAAATCAATTAGGTTCGATGTTGGAGATACTGTTAAAATAAGCTATGTTTCGTCTTCACCGTTTAACATAGTAAAGACAATCGAATGAAATTTACAAATAAACATAAAATTTTTACGATTTGCGTGTAGCTTTTTTTACTCAAATATGCTAACATAGCTTTGTATAGTATAAACAAATGCATCAGAAACGAGGATTGAAATATGAAATTTAATAGAAATATTTTAAAATTTACAATATTTCTGCCATTACTTATAATGATAATGCTTTTTAATGTGGAAACCTCTGCAGAAATCTACATTCCGGATGCTCCTGGAATTAATGTGGAGCAAAATGATAAGGCGCTTATTGACTATTCAAATTGCAACCAAGGCTACATTATGGTTAAGTATAACGGCTCAAATTCCAAAGTCAAGGTTCAGGTGATAGGAAAAGAAACTTATAACTATGATATAGCTGATAAAATTACAGCCTTTCCTTTAACCGACGGAAACGGCAACTACACGATCAGAGTAATGGAAAATGTAGGCGGAAACAGGTATTCAATGGCATTGAATACCACAATAAGTGTTAATTTGGAAGACCAATTAAGACCGTTTCTATATTCACACCAGAGAGTGAATTTTAATTCAGACACTACTGTCGTTAAAAAAGCGAAATCATTAGTTGGCTCAAAGAAAAAGGAGCTTGACAAGGTTTCAGGAATTTACAATTGGGTAATAGGTTATTATAAGTACGATTATGCAAAGGCAAAATCTGTTAAACCGGGTTATGTTCCGGACCTAAATCATATTTATAAGGTAAAAAAGGGCATATGCTATGATTATGCATCTACTACCGCCGCAATGCTTAGAAGCCAAGGAATACCTACCAAAATGGTATTTGGATATATCGGAGAAACAAATGAATATCATGCATGGATCAGCGTATATTTGAAAAACTCCGGTTGGATAAATAACATAATTCATTTTAGAGAAAGAGCATTTACATTAATGGACCCTACGTTTGCATCAGGTGGAAGCGTGGATCCTAAAAAACATACATATATTCAAAAATCTATATATTAAAATGAAAAAACGGTGAAAATAGCTATTTAATATTTTCACCGTTTTTATTATATTGAAAAACAACATATTTAACTTTAACTATATTTTAATTCCCGGTCTGATTTTTTTGATTATCATTTCTTTATTGTTGGAATATTGTATAGCGGTTTCTTCATCTATTTTTTTCTGTACATAAAGGTTAAAAATACTGTTATCCATTAAAACCATTCCCTCATTAGCAGAAGTAGAAATAACCATATCCAGTTGATGAAGCTTTGACTCTCTAATAAGGTTTCTTACCGCATTATTCATTTTCATTATCTCAAAAACAGGATAAACAATACCGTCCACTCCCCTAATCAACTGCTGACACACAACAGCTCTTAAAACCATAGAAAGCTGTATCCTGATCTGATCCTGCTGCTCTACCGGAAATGCATCTATGATACGATTTATGGTATTTGAGGCACTGACTGTATGAAGTGTCGATAATAGATAGTGTCCTGTTTCAGATGCCATAATTGCTGTTCTCATACTGTCATAATCACGCATTTCTCCTAACAGTATCACATCCGGTGATTGACGAAGAGCCGCTCTTAAGGCAGTGTTATAGCTTTTTGTATCAAGCGGTATTTCTCTTTGGCTCACTATACTCTTATCATGTTTATGAATATATTCTATCGGATCCTCAAGCGTTATTATATGAGCCTGTCTGGTTTTATTTATTCTGTCAATAATACAGGCAAGAGTGGTACTCTTTCCGTTAGCTGCAGGTCCTGTGATAAGAACCATTCCATTATTTAAATCAGCAAGCTTAATTACTTCATCGGGAATAGACATTTCAGCAGCATCGGGAATACCAAATTTTATAGCTCTGATTACAGCAGATTCCGATCCTCTTTGTAAATATGTGTTTACACGAAATCTTGAAAGTCCCGGAAGCGCAAAAGAAAAGTCATCATCACCTAAGTCTAAAAATCTGTCAATTAAATCCCTTCTTTTTGCCAAAACATATAATTCATCAATTAAGTTTTTTGTATCATTAGGCATCAAAATTTCATCATCAACTCTTATTATTATTCCCTTTTTCTTGTATGAGGCGGGTATTCCTGCTACAATCATTATATCTGTAGCATTATCATCAATCGCCGTTTTCAAAATTGTCAGCAAATCCTTCAATACCTTTATCTCCTTCAAACAGATTTAAAACCTGATCCTCAATTATATTCATAGAATTTGTGTTAAACAATGAATATGACGTGATCTCGAGCTTTTTATCATTATTAATATTTGTTTTTACCTGTATTATTAAAGAATCGGTAACAGGCACATCAAATTCGATTTGACCGTCATCCGTAACATTCAACTTATAAGCATCAATCACCGAGAGCATCACATTTAATTCCTCATTACTAAACATATCCTGATCTTTATCAAGATAGATGTTATCCAATCTTTCTTGCATTTCGCTTAATACAATGGAGGCCTGTTCATTCGCCATATAGTATTTTTTTAAAAACTCGGCACTTTGGTTTGTAAGCCTTTTTTCATTAGATGCAGTCAAAAATGTAATTGCGGAAAATATTGCTAAGCATAGAACAATAAAGACCATTATCAGTGAAGATGATCCGACAGGAAGCAGGACTTTGTTTGACTTTATCTTATTTTTTTTCATTTTCAAAGCCTCCTTCAATAAAATTGGCTGTGCTTAATGAATATATAATTTTAGGATTTGTTTTATTCTTTTTAAGATTCAATACTCTAATAACTAAATTTCTTGTATATTCGTGATCTTCCACTGTAATCTCAATATTATATTTTGCATTTTCAGATGACACATCTTTAAAATCATTATCAAGATGAATGGTGAATTTTTTTTCCATAATATCAGAACTTGGATAAAGCTCTTTTATAATATCACAAACACGGTTTATATCCTTTTCTTTAAATACTGTGACCAAGCTGTCTCCTGTAATTGTGGCTTTTGTCAAAATTGAGTTCTCCATACTGATTTCGTAAGAAGAAAACATTACCTTTACACAAATGGATGCTGCAAGTGAAAAGAATAACACTGCAAGTATTAATTCTATCAGCAATAAATTTGACTTATTTTTTGTTTTCATAGTTACCTCTTTATGATATTGCAATAATCAACGGAACAGTATCATTTGTTCTGATTTTTACTAGTTTATCAGATAATTTTTCAATTTCAAAGATTTCAATATTGTTAATTTTAGTGCCCCACGACAAATCAATCTTTGTACCCGTTTCTATAAAAAGTTCACAAAGCATACCCTCATTTTCGTAAATATAAGTAACAAATTCTTTACCATCCAGGTTTTCCATAATCTTAAGTACATCTTTTCCGTTAAGCTTGTCAACGGCAACAGCTCCCTTTTTTTGATAAGCCTTTGTCTTATTGGATACATATTGCAGAGAGGTTCTTAAAGAATAGTTATCATCGTTTTTATGTCTTATACTGTTGTATGCCTTGATTCCGGTCATAAAAGTAAAAATTACCAAAATGGAAAACATCAAATATAGCATAAGAACTGCGACGGTATCTATCTGATTATTATTTTTACGAAACATCATCTTCCGGCACCATCCCTTCTTTATCGACTATAAAAATATCCGGCAAAATATTTGAAGCGATTATATCATAATCAATAAAAAATCTTTCCTTGTCATAACGAAGTCCATATTTTTCTTCCATTTCAGCAATAGTATGAGGATATTCGCCCTCAATTGAATAGGCTTGCACAGCAATATTTTTAATAGCCTGCTCAAGCCTTTCCTTGGCATTTGAATTAATACTTGCCTTTGCCTGATTAATTCCTGAAATAATCAGAACAATAACAAGTAACGTAATTATTAATCCTACAATTAAACCGATATTGGATTTTTTTTCTCGTTTTCTAATCATACCGGACCTCTTAAATGGATGACAAAATTCCTAAAATAGGAACAATACTCACTAATAAGATAATTCCAACCATTAAAGATAAAACTATAATAAGTGCAGGTTCAAGGGTATTGACAAAGCTGCTTATACTGTCTTCTGCTTTCTCGGCATATCTGCTTGAAATAGTATTCAACATTTTTTCAGATGTACCCGTCTGAAAACCTATAGTTATCATCCTTGCATAATGTCCCGAAATAATACCTGATTCGGTAATAGCCGATTCGAAGCCTTTATCCTTGCTAAGCAGCAGATCTCTACACTTATTTATCTGGTTTATCATCTTTTTATGTGTGGACAAATCAGTTGCCAAATCAAGAGCCTCTTCCATATTCATACCGCTTGAAATACAGGTGGAAATAGCGGAGGTAAATCTGGAAACATTAACACTGTATCCCATTTTTGTTTTGTTAATCAGACCTAAATACAAAGAATTTCTTACATTTTCCATGCTCGGAACCTTAAGTATTGTCAATGCCGTTAAAACCACCACTGCAAATACGACAATGAAAACAATCGCAAACTTATCAAGAAATGTACTTATCTGCAATAGCAGATGGAAGCTTGGAGATACGGAAGTGCCGATTTGATCTAAAACATCAGAAAACACCGGTATAACCTTAGTAATAATTATAAACATAACTACCAGCATCAAAACCACCATTATTGCGGGATAAAATAGAGCATTTTTAATACTGTCTCTCATATTCTGCTCATTTTCATAATGCTCGTGCAGCTGAAATAATGCGCTTTCAAGTTTTCCCGTCTTTTCTCCAAATGCTACGGTTTTTATCATATGGATTGGAAAACAGCCCGCCTCTTCTAAAACTTCTGCAAAAGATGCACCCTTTTCAATATGATCCGCCATTCCTTTAAACAAATCGGTTGCTTTTTTAGAATATTTATCCTCACTCATGGCTGACAAGCCATAGGATAAAGGCATTCCGGCAGTCATCATTGATGATAATTCAAGACAAATCAAAGAAATATCATCGTTTGACAATGTAATACTTGATTTCATAGCTTTTCTCCTCTTAATTATTTTTTATAATTTTGATAGGCATTTGACCTACCAAATTTTATTTCATTCTCAAAGTCTTTCTAAGCTCTATCGCATTGTTAATTGAAGCCTCGTTCTCATCTCCGCTAATCATACGGGAAAGCTCCCTTATTATTTCATCCTCATCGGTTAACGATTCAATAAAGGTATTTGTTCTGTTATCATCAGTTTCCTTTTTATAAATTCTATAATTAAAGTCTGCAGATGCCGCAATACTCGGCAAATGTGTTATACAAATTATCTGCCTGTTTCCGGCAAGACCCCCCAGCAGTTTTGCAATGGCAAGAGCTGTTTTTCCGCCGATTCCGGTATCTATTTCATCAAATATAAGCACCTTATCATCATTTTTATCGGCGAGCAAAGATTTTATAGCAAGCATTATTCTTGATAATTCACCTCCAGATACCACATCTTCTAACGGCTTCGTTCCCTCACCTTTATTTAAGCTTATTAAAAATCCCATCTTATCAAAGCCGTTTTCCGTATATCCGCCTGTTATTGAAAACTCTGTTTCAATATTAACATAATTAAACTCTAATGTCAGCAAAATTTTTCGTATTTCTTCACAAAATTTTTCAGAAAATGCTTTTCTCTTATCACTTAAGACATTTGATTTCTCGTTTAATGTCTTTTCTTCTCTTGAAATATCGGCATTTACTTTATCAAACAGAGTTTGATAATTGTTAAGCTCCGTAATCTGTTCCTCAACTTCTTTTTTAAAATCAAGAATTTCTTTAATAGTTTTGCCGTATTTCGTCTTTAATGAGTTTATCAGATCCAGTCTTTCACTGATT
>JBGZAX010000030.1:0-25953 GCA_041844335.1 Lachnospiraceae bacterium | reverse complement strand
TATGTAGCTACCCACAACTAATAGGTCGATGGCATGACCAGAAAGATTGCTTTTAGATATCATTTCAGAAGAATGTTTGTGTGTATGAAGTTTTTTAGTTCGTTATTAATAAGTTCAATATCAAGACTGTGATAAAGATAATTTCTCCTTGTTGATTGGAGGAATTTTTGTTATATCTTATACATAGGGGATTGGTCAAGTGGTATGACAGGAGTCTCCAAAACTCTTAGTGGGAGTTCGATTCTCTCATCCCCTGTATTTGAAACGGCACTCTAATTGATGATAGAGTGGCGTTTTTTATTTCCATAAGTATTGACAATTAGCTTAATAAATATTATACTAATCCATAATTGTGAAATTTTTATTAATTACATTGAGGAGGGTTTTTTTATTTATGCTTAAGAACATGAAGATTGGGAAAAAACTTATAATTGCATTCATTTTGATTGCGATTATTGCCAGCACATCAGGAATAGTTTCTGCTGTTATGTTGAATGATTCCAACAAGAGATATTCTCACGCTTTGAGACACTACGGTTTTGCACAGCAGTATATCGGGCAGGCTGTATTGTGTATTCGTGCCGCTCAGCAGGATGTGTCTAAAATAGCTAATTACAATGATCCTAAGATACTATCTGATGCCAAGGAGCATTATGCGACTATTGCAAAGGAATTCAACGATGTTTGGATACCTAAGTTAAAGGAAGATGCTGCAAGTTCCGAAACAGAAACCCGTATGCTCAATGAGGCGCAGGCCGCCGTGGATTTATGGAAGGTTCAGGCATATGAGCTTATGGATTTGGCAGAAAATGATAATAGTGATGCCAGAGTAAAAAAGACAAGTAAAATGTATGTTGAAGAGGTGGAAGCTCTCTATTTTGATGTATACGAGAAGTTCAGTGCTTTATGGGACAGAAAGACAACTAATGGACAGCAACGAGGTGATGAGCTTAGCAGAAATGCTTTAATAGCCTTAACCATATCCGTAGTTATCATAGTTATTTCCATAGTAATTGCTCTGTTATTCGGAATATTTATTGCAAACGGAATATCAACACCTATTAATAAATGCGTTGACAGAATAAAGCTGTTGTTGACAGGGGATATCACGTCGCCGGCACCTGAAATAGATAATAAAGACGAAACGGGAATGCTTGCAGATTTCACGAGTCAGATTTGCGAGGCTTTTAGAATATTTGTTTCAGATATGGAAAATAACCTTGAAGAAATGGGAAGAGGAAACTTTAATATATTAGCCGGAATAGACACTAATATATATAGAGGCGACTTTAATCCTATTTACCTGTCTATCAAAGAGGTAATAAACGGAGTATCATCATTAGTAAACGAAATTCACAGATCTTCAGATCAGGTGCAAAGCGGAGCGGATCAGGTATCGAGCGGGGCACAGATACTGTCTCAGGGTGCTACAGAGCAGGCTGCATCTATTGAGGAGCTGTCGGCTACAATATCAGAAATTTCAAAGAAAATAAATGATAATGCTCAAAATGCAAATAAAGCGAAGACAGATTCAGATTTGGCATTAGACAGCTTGGGTGTGAGCAATAACAGTATGTCGGAAATGGTGACCGCAATGAATGATATTTCCAACAAGGCGGGAGAAATCGGCAAGATCATTAAGACTATTGACGACATAGCTTTCCAGACAAATATTTTAGCTTTAAATGCGGCAGTTGAGGCTGCAAGAGCAGGAGAGGCCGGAAAAGGCTTCGCAGTAGTGGCTGACGAGGTAAGAAACCTTGCAGGAAAATCTGCGGAGGCGGCTAAGAATACCGCCAATCTGATAGCGGAAACCGTATCGGCAGTCGAGAAGGGCTCTACACTTGCGGATAACACTGCAGGTGCACTTAATGAGGTGGTTGAAAGGGTACAGATAGTAGGCAGCACGATAGCTGAGGTAAATATTGCATCTGATGAACAGGCGGGAGCTATCAACCAGATAACGATAGCTGTAGATCAGATATCAAGCGTAATTCAAAGTAATTCAGCTACAAGCGAGCAGTCGGCAGCTTCAGCTGAAGAATTGGCGGCACAGGCAGGTATTCTGAAAGAGCTGCTTAATAGGTTTGAGGTAAGTGAAATGGTTGAATCATAATTGATGAATAATTAATAGATAAATATAAAAGAGCCGCTAGCTTGTATCGACCTCCGACTGTTAGATTCTTGATCTAATTTTTGGAGGTCCGTACATTATCTCGTACGGCTCTTTTTATGTTGCCAAAACAAAAAAATAGTGGTAAACTTTATCCATGATCATAAAGACTGGAAGTGAAAGTGATGAACAGATATTATTTAAAATCAGATAAGATTTTTCTTGAAAATGAAATTTTTAAAGGCTATATACTGGTAAATGATGGAATTATTGAAGATATTATATCTGAGGTTTATGAAAGCAACATTGATATAGTTGATTATGAGGGTAAGATAATAGCTGCAGGATTTATAGACACTCACGTTCACGGATATGGTGGCTATGATATAATGGACAGGAGTACGGAGTCTGTAATAAATGTGGCAAAGGGTCTCTTAAACACCGGAGTTACATCATTTTTAGCTACAACATTGACAGACAGCAAGAAAAAGTTAATTGAGGCTTGTCAAATGGTGGCAAATGCCGTTTCCAAGCCGGAGTATAAGAACGATAAATGTGCAAAGATAGTAGGAATTTTTTTAGAGGGACCATTTTTTTCCGAAGTTTTCAAAGGAGCTCAGGATGAAAGATTTATGTCAAATCCTGATTTTGATATCTTAAAGGAGCTGTATGATGCGTCAAACGGTCTTGTAAAAAAGATAGCCATTGCTCCGGAAAGACCAAATACCGAAGATTTTATAAAAAATGCCAATAGACTTGGAATTAAGGTAGCCCTCGGGCACAGCAATGCCACCTACGAACAGGCAAAAAGAGCTATAGACTTGGGTGCAAATATTTTTGTACATACCTATAATGCAATGACGCCGTTAAATCACAGGAATCCGGGAATGGTAGGGGCAGCACTATCCACCGAGGACACATTCAGTGAGGTCATTTGCGACGGATATCACGTACATCCTGCGGCTGTAAAGGTGATAATGAGAGCTAAGACCAAAAAACAGACTGTACTGATCACTGACTGTATGATGGCAGGCGGTAAAAAAGACGGTATGTATAAGCTCGGAAATTTTGATGTAAAGGTGGAAAACGGAACGGCAAGGCTAAAGAGCGGAGTTCTCGCCGGATCTGTTTTAAGAATGGACAGAGCTGTAAAAAATGTGATAAAGTGGGGGCTTGCAGATAGGCTTGAGGCTGTAAATATGGCGAGCATTGTGCCGGCAAGATCAATAGGGTTTGATGATAAAATAGGAAGCATCAAAATAGGCAAATATGCCGATTTTAATATTTTGGATGATGATATGAATATAGAGAACGTTTATGTGAATGGAGTAAAGCATATTTGATTTACAAGCCGATTAACAGGTTTAATACAAAATTGCTGATATTCGGCATTTGGTGAAAAATGAAATTCGTAAGTCTTAATATTAAGCTTACGAATTTCATTTTCTCATATATGTATTTGGATTTATGCTTTTTAATTCTTTTAAAACTTCATTTAATTCTTCTTCCGAATAAGAGGTCAGGCTCTTATTCGGAACATTTTCAGATAAATTAAACGGCTGTATATAGTATTTTGAGCCCTTTATCATATTTGCCGTTTCTATTAAATCCGTTATTGACAGATGCTCCTTAGCTACAGTTGTCCTGAATTCATAATCTATATCACAATTTTTGAGTATATCAATAGACATTCTCAGGCTTTCAATATCAACATCCGCTGTGTTCAATATTGATATTAATTTTTCTTTGCACAAAGGAGCTTTGATATCCATTGCGACATAATCAAGCAGATTTCGTTTTAAAAGATCGTTCAACATTTCAGGATAAGCCCCGTTTGTATCAAGCTTTACCTTATAACCTATATTTTTTATTTTTTCTATAAATTCCGGAAGGTCTTTATTCATGCACGGTTCTCCACCTGATATTACTACCCCTTCGAGAACTTTTTTTCTGTTCTCAAGGAAGTTCATTATCTCTTCAATACCGATTTGTGCAAGCTTATTTTCCACTATTTCAAAGTTATGACAATATGAGCAACGAAAATTACAGCCTCCGGTAAATATTATGCAGGCTGTGTGATCGGGATAATCCAATAGAGTTGTTTTTATCAATCCTTGTATATTCATAGCTTTATTATAAGACTTTAAAAGATTTTTGCAAGCCGATATTGTAGATATTTCTGTGATAATATGTTAAAATACAGGCGTGTAAATAAGAAAAATCAAAGGGGAATGATTGATGTTAGATAAGATGTATGCCTCATTCGGCATTTCTAAGGAAACTGTTGAATTGGCGAAGAGGATCGAAAACAAGGCATCAGCCTTATTCAGTAAATATGATGATATAGTTCAATTTAATCAGCTCAAGGTATTAAAAGCCATGCAGGATAATAGAGTGGATGTGTCCTGCTTTAATGTATCTACGGGCTATGGATATAATGATTATGGAAGAGATACTTTAGAAAAAATCTATGCACAGATTTTTAACACGGAGGATGCTTTAGTCAGAGCACAGATTGTCAGCGGAACTCACGCACTTTATCTTACCCTGTCGGCTCTTACCGATATTAATGATGAGATTTTAAGCCCTGTAGGGGCACCATATGATACTCTGCAATCTGTAATCGGGATAACAAAGACCAGAAACTCTCTGATTGAAAAGGGAGTAAAATATACTCAGGTCGATTTAATCGGAAATGAGTTTGATTATGACGGTATAAAAAAAGCCATAAACAAAAGCACAAAGCTGGTCACTATTCAAAGGTCAAAGGGATACACTCTTCGAGAGTCCTTTTCTGTAAAAAAGATGGGCGATCTGATTTCATTTATTAAAAATATTGATGAAAATATTATAATTATGGTGGATAATTGTTACGGCGAGTTTGTAGATTATATAGAACCTACCGAGGTGGGCGCCGATTTAGCCGTCGGCTCTTTAATTAAAAACCCGGGTGGAGGGCTTGCCTCATCGGGAGGTTATATCGTTGGTAAGAAGAAATATATAGAAAAGATATCGGACAGACTTACGGCACCGGGGCTCGGTAAGGAGGTGGGGGCATCTTTAGGGCAAAATGCTCTGCTTTATCAGGGACTTTTTCAGGCACCGTCGGTTGCTGTTTCCGCTTTGAAGGGAGCTATTTTTACAGCCGGAATTTTTGAGGCTCTCGGTTATAAATGTGAGCCCGTCTTCGATGATGAAAATAGGAGTGATATAATTCAGGCTGTCACCCTGGGAGATGAAAGAAGGCTGTATGCGTTTTGTGAGGGAGTACAGGCGGCAGCTCCCGTAGATTCTTATGTAAAGCCGGTGGGAGACGATATGCCCGGCTATGAAAAAAAGGTAATTATGGCAGCAGGAACCTTTATTCAAGGCTCATCTATTGAGCTGAGTGCCGATGCTCCGTTAAAGGAGCCGTATAACGTGTATTTTCAGGGAGGGCTTAGCTATTATCATGCAAAAATCGGAGCTCTGAAAGCCTTTGAGCTTGTGAAGAGTGTGAACTGATATGATTAAAATTGCAGTTATCGGAGGTGGGGCTGCGGGTTTTTTTGCAGCCGTTGTTGCTAAAAAAAGAAGTGCAAATATTGAAATAACTATTTTTGAGGCTGAAAATATGCCCTTAAAAAAGCTATCTATAACGGGAAACGGAAGGTGCAATATCACGAATGACAATATCGAAGATTTAAAACAAATGTATTATACTGGCGACTATTGGTTTCTTGAAAACGTGATAAAAGGCTTTGATGTTGAAAAGACCATAAATGAGTTTGAGTCTCTTGGTATAAGGATAATTAAAAAAAGAGACGGATACTGTTATCCTAAATGTGAAAGTGCAAGGGCTCTTGCACAGAGCCTTATTAATATTGCAAAGGGCTTAAGAATAAAAATAAAGGCAAGTTGTCCTATTACAAGGATAATGTATACGGGAGGGGGGTTTTTGCTTTATAATAATGAATATGAGATGCGGTTTGACAGGGTATTAATAGCAGGAGGGTCTGCGGCGGGACTTAAATTATCAAATGAGACCTATTCCCTGGCGGAGTCGATGGGACACAGAATAATACCGATAAATCCCTCATTAACAAGTCTTAAATATTTTGATAAAAGTCTTGATATTTTGGCTAAGCAGAGAATAACGGCAAGAATAGCCTTAAGAGTGGACGGGGAAATATCGGCTGTGCAATATGGAGAGGTTCAGTTTAATCTTGGAAATATATCCGGAATTCCCGTAATGCAGATAAGCCATTTGGCTGTAGATGCGATAAATAAGGGTAAAAATTTAAGCCTATTTTTGGATTTGGAATATGATATTAATTTTGATGAATTGGCACTTAGCTATGAAAATCAAAAAAAGGAGCTCTATTTTCTGTCCATAAGGCAGTTTTTGGATGCTAAATATCCTGCGAAATATAATGAACTTTTGATTAGATTGTTGAAGCTTGACGGAAACAGGCTGTTAAACGATGTTTCTTTTGATGAACTTCATAAAATTGCAGGCTTTGTTAAAAATTTTGAAATCGTTGTTAGTTCCTATGGCGATTTACTATCTTCACAGGCGGCGTTTGGAGGAGTAGCTTTGTCGGACATAGACAGCAATACAATGCAGTCCAAGCTTTGTCCGAATCTTTTTTTTGCGGGAGAGGTGCTTGACGTGGACGGACTTTGCGGAGGATATAATCTGCAATTTGCGTGGAGCAGTGCGTATTTGGCAGCTATTTCAATGATTAGATAAAATTCAACAATAATGTTTCATAATTATGCAATAAATTGTATAAAATCCCAAAAATTAAATAATGTAAAAAAATTGCTGGAACTGTTTAAGGTTTAATAGTATAATGTGGAGCATATTTTAAAACTCTTTAAAAGAGCTTTTAGGATAACATTAAAAATAAGGAGGACGAATGAATGAACAGAGAAAAACAGTTTCAGTCTAAGTGGGGTTTTATCCTGGCTTGTGTAGGGTCGGCAGTCGGTATGGCTAATGTTTGGGGCTTTCCATATAAAGTTGGAAGCTATGGTGGCGGAGCCTATTTAATCGCCTATCTTATTTTTGTGCTCATTTTTGGATATGTAGGACTTTCAGCAGAGTATGCGGTGGGAAGACGTGCTAAGACAGGAACTGTGGGAGCTTATACTATGGCTTTAAAATCCGGTAATGCGAATAGGCTTGTAGGAAATACTATAGGATGGATACCTCTTGCGGGTTCTATGTGTATAGCTATAGGATATGCAATTATTATTGCATACATATTAAAAAGCTTAATTCAGTCAATCACGGGAAGTCTTATGAAAGTGGATACCAATACGTGGTTTGACAGCTTTGCATTAAAGGATTTTTCTGTGATACCTTTTCATATAATTGTTGTAGTTATCACTCTTATCACCCTTATTCTCGGAGCTGAGAGTATAGGTAGAACCAATAAGATAATGATGCCCTTATTTTTCATTTTATTTTTAATAATGGCGATAAGAGTGGCTATTTTGCCGGGGGCATTAGAGGGCTATAAATTTATTTTCACTGTACAGTGGAAAGCTTTTCTTGATCCTATGACTTGGATTTTTGCAATGGGGCAGGCATTCTTTTCCCTATCCATAACGGGCAGCGGAATGATAGTGTATGGTGCATATTTACCCGATAATGAGGATGTTGTAAGCGGAGCTCTTAATACCGCATTTTTCGATACATTGGCGGCTTTTATAGCCACAATAGTAATGATACCTGCCTGCTTTGCATTCGGAATGGATAAAGCCGGCGGACCTAAGCTTTTATTTGTGGTATTCCCCAAAATATTGCAGGAAATGCCTTTTGGCAGGCTGTTTGCTGTTATAATGTATTTGGCGGTTGTATTCGGCGGTATTTCATCCCTTCAAAATATGCTTGAGGCCGTGCTTGAATCTGTGAACCATAAGCTGCCTAAGCTTAAAAGAGGAATTATCCTTGCAATTTTATTTATTATTTGCATAGGAATCGGAATATTTATTGAGCCTATTTATAAGTGGGGACCTTGGATGGATATTGTATCTATATATGTAATTCCGATAGGTGCCACAATTGGTGCTTTTTCGTGGTTCTGGATAATGAAAAAAGAGGAATTGCTGGAGGAGGTCAATAAGGGAGCTGGAAAGAAGGTCGGCGATTTTTGGCATAACATCGGAAAATATGTTTATGCTCCGCTTGCTTTGATTATTTGTCTGATTGCACTATTTAAAGGAATTTCATTTTAACGGTTGACCGGTAAATAATATTGAAAGAAATTTTTAATATAAAAGCTTTTTAATATAAAGAAAAGAGCTGTTCTGCATTAGATTACCGTTCCCCAAAAGTTAGACCGGGAATCTAACGATTGGAGGTCGGTATTAAGTAGAACAACTCTTTTCTTTCTTTTTTTAGTCGTGATGCGGAAATTTGTTGATTAGAGTACAGGCTTTTGTCAGCTCTATGTTTACCGTTTCATAGTATTTGCTTGAATAGTAGTTCAGCAGTGGAGACACCTGTGCATCGGTTACGACATATTTCGCAGGTAATTTAGTCAGAGTTAAAGCCATTACATCCGCCTTGCAGTGCTCACAGGTACACATGTCGAAGCTTGCCATTCTGTTTTCAAGATTGTTTTTGACTATTGTCTCCATCACGTTTATGTAGACAAACTTATTTGGTTTATCTGAAGAAGAGGCTGATTTTGATTTTTTAGGCTTTTCTTCAGATATCTCCTTTGTAAGCTGTTTCCTGATTGCATCTGATAATTCATCATTGTTTTCGTTTTCAACCACTTTTACAGATTTTTTTTCGGATTTCTTCGGTGCGGGCTCTTCTTTCTTGCCGCTTATTAAATCAAGTACGTGGTCCGTCTTACTAATCTTTCTTGGCATAAATATTCTCCTTTTTTATTAGTTTTCGCTGAGCGAAATATCTTTTGCGATCTCTTCTATGAAACTTAAATAATCCTGTGCGGCATTTGACTTTGCATCATACTCAAATATAGATGTGCCGTGAGCCGGAGCCTCTGCTATTGCTATGCTGTTTCTTATCTGATTTTGAAATACTCTTGTATTCATCTGTGATGCCAGAGCCTCCGCCATTTCTCGAACCTCGGCGGACAGCCTTGTGTTGCTTTGAACCTTTGTCATAAGTATTCCAAGCACGTGCAGGTTTGGGTTGTATGAGGCTTTCACGGCATCGACGGTATCCTGTAGTTGGGATAGACCTAAAAGACTTAAAATGTCCGCAGCCATCGGAATTATAAGATAGTTGGCAGCCGTATAGGCGTTGACCGTCAATATGTTCAGTGCCGGCGGGGTATCTATTATAATATAGTCGTACAGTCTTTGTAAGGGACGCAGAGATTTTTTTAATATTTTCTCGAATCCAGAGCCTGAAAATTCCACCTCAGATCTGCTTAAAAGTATGTCTGAAGGAATAATATCAAAATATTTACTGTGCTGTATTGCATCTTTAGCAGGAATATCCTCTTTTAAAACCTCATATATGGTTCTGTTTTCTATAATTTGTGCACCGAAACTGAAACTAAGACTGCCTTGAGGATCCATATCTATAAGAAGAACCCTCTTATTCAACATTCCAAGAGAGCTGCCGATTGCGGCTACTGTAGTAGTTTTGCCGACGCCTCCCTTTTGATTTGTAATTACAATAACTGTTGCCAAAATAAACCTCCAAAAAACAAATTATTTTGAATTTTTTGCTTAATTATAGTATACTATGTGTCGATAGAAATGTATAGGTAATTTTTAAAAAAATATAAAAAAAATATAAATTTTTATTAAAGAAGGAGAATATATATGGCTGGAATGACGGGTATAGGTGGAAATAATAATGGTATAGATTCTTACAGCAGCTCGCTTAGAGGTATAAGCGGACTGAATTCTGGTCTTGACAGAGACGGTATGATAAAAAGTATGACACTTAGGACTCGTACCAAGATAAGCAGATATAAGCAGAAGATACAAAGAGCTACTTGGAAGCAGGAGGCATATCGTGAGATTTCCGATAAGCTTATTGAGTTATCCAGAAATTATCTGAGCGTTTTATCGGACAAGAGCTTAATAAGGGCAAGCACATTCAAAAATTACGATGTGGAGGCTATAGGAGAGTTCAAAGGAAAGGTCACTGCATCGGGATCACCCTCAGATTTAGAGGGTATTAATATAATGGGTATATCAAATAAGGCATCGGATACCCATTACACCAGTAAGTCCTTAAGCGGAAGCAGCGAGCTTACGACGGGAGCTCTTGATATGAAAAAGGAGATAGCTTACGGCTCTTTAGAAGGCAAAACCTTGGAAATATCTATAGGACTTGGTGACAAGGTTCAGAATTATGATGTGAAATTTAAATCCGGAGACTATGACATCTATCAAAGAGAGTCGGATGGAAAAATAAAGAAAGATGCTGACGGAAATGCTCTGTTGGATGATGAAAAGGTTAAGAAAGTAAAAGAGCTTTTCAAGGAATCTTTTGCTAATACGGAGGTTACTCTTAACAGAAAGAAATATAACATGTCCGATTTTCTTAAGGTAGATTTCGTAAAGAACGGCAGTAAGGACTATGATCTTAAAATAAAGATCAATGATGAAAAAACAGTTCCATCCGGTGTATCAGGAGCAGAGGTTCCTTTAGGTTCATTAAACTCCATTAGAGTTATGGGAGGAAGCGCTCTTCAAGTCAGAGGTATGACTCAGGTGAATCCGATACTAAATCCAAAAGGAATAGACTTAAATGCCAGTGAACAAACCGGCGGTTGGAGCATGACGATAAACACTGCTGAGGCTATGATAGGCGGTTATAAGGGAGAAAATGATTATGAGAAAAAGACGGCAGGAGAGCTGCTGCTCGGGAAAACCATAAACTTTACCGTAAACGGTTTAACTAAGAGCATTACATTCCCGGAAATTTATACCAGCGGTGCTAACGGTGAGATAAAGGTAAAAAAGGAAGGTATTTCCTATGATCTGTCAAAGGAAGAAGATGTAGCCAAATATTTAGATACTGAACTGAAAAAAGCTTTTGGCAGAGATAAAATATCGGCTGAGTATGATTCTTCCAATAAAATTATTAAATTTAAACCTGCCGATAATGTTTCTTTTTCCATGTCATCTGATGATGGACATATATTTGGAGGTGATAAAAGCATATTTAATACCGCAAGTGGAATATCCAACAGGGTAAGTCTGTCTACCGACCTCAGAAAACCGTCTTCATCTCCTGCGGTAAAAAAGCTTGATGAGTATGCAAAACACATAAAGAATGTTAAAACCGGAACAGGATATACCAGCTTTGCCGAATTATTAGAGAATGAAAACGTAATTAATATGAATATTAACGGCAATAAGGTGCAGATTAAGACTAAGAATATAAACACCATATCGGATTTGGTAAGAGAAATAAATAATGATAACAATCTGTTCGAGAGAGGAAAAACTAACGGAGAGTATAACTCCATATTCCACGTAAATTATGATGAAAGAAGTGATACATTCACATTTACATCAACGGATAAGGGAGCTAACAGCGTGGTGTCTGATGGCGGTCTATGGGCAAACACTATCAAGGATCAGATGACAAATGCAGATGTTACATCATTGGAAGCTACCCTATTCGGCGAGCATAATAAGGATGACATAAAAAAAGGTGAAAATGCTACCATATTCTATAAGGATAAGAACAGCGATACAATACATCAGCTTGTAAGTTCTACCAATAATTTTGAAATTGGCAAAGCCAAGTTCAGTATAGAGGGAGCATTTAACGTAAAAACCGTTGGAAGCGGCTTTGCTTTAATTGATGAGAATACTACGGGTGTGAAGTTTAAGAGTACTATAAATGCCGATAAAATAGTAGAGTCGGTTAAAAGTATGGTAAAGGATTTCAATGAACTTACGGAGCTTATGGGTAAGCAATTTAAAACCAATAGCGAAAGAGATAAGAAAACCGGCAAATTAAAGTATGATGCTTTAACCGATGAACAAAAAGAAAAGATGTCCGAAAAGCAGATTGAAAAATGGGAGAAAAAGGCAAAGGACGGTATTTTATTCGGTGATCCTACACTCAGGGAGGCTAGAGACGGTCTTTTAGGTATGATCTACAGTGGTAATAAGCTTGCAAGTGGATTGGAATCTATAGGAATTAAACAGGTTAGTTATTTCAATAATAAAAATGGCGGCTTGGAGTTCGATGAGAAGGCACTCAGACAGGCTTTAAAAGATAGACCTGAGGAAGTGGAAAAGATATTTATAGGAGATTCTTTAGGAAACAAGGGATTCGCTCAGCATATGAAAGAAACTATATCAAGATATGCATCCGATACCGGATCCTATAAGGGAAGTCTGGTGGAGCGTGCCGGAAGTAAATATGTACCTGCTACTATATTCAGCAATCAATCATTTAGTGAAATAGATGAATTAAATAAGAGTCTTAAGATCTATGAGGGAAAGCTTAAGGGAGAAGAGGACAGATATATTAAGAGATTTGCAAGGTTGGAGAAGATAATGATGAAAGCCAATATGCAGAGCGGATATATCGGAAATTTACAGAAATAATATAATCGGTTGAATTTAATTTAAGAGTGAAACACAGGGTATTCAGATTCCGTGTGTTTCACTTGTATGATGTTTATCAATAAGGAGAATAGAATATGTTAAACGGTTATGCTCAATATAAGACACAAAGCTTAAGCACCATGACACAGGGAGAAATATTGATTATGCTTTATGATGAGGTGTCCAAGAGATTACTGAGAGCTGAAATGTCTATAGATGCACAGGATTGGCAGGTGTTTGACGAGTCACTGGAAAGGGCGAGAAGAATAATAACAGAGCTTATGCATTCGCTTGATATGAAATATGAAATCAGTACCGGGCTTTATCGTATGTATGACTTTTTTCTATTTAAGCTTGCGAAAGCATCTGCGAGCAGAAAAGCTGTTGATATTGAAGAATTAAAGCCGCTTGTAAAGGACTTAAGGGATGCTTTCAAGGAGGCGGATAAATATGCCAAAATTTAATGAAGAACTTTTAAAAGATGTGTTGAATTGGCAGACCAAAAGGTATTTACATCTGATAGCGGTGCTTGAAAGTACAAACAGACTTATTGATTTATCTAAAATTGACGATGAAAAGTCTGTTGATTTGGAAATAGATTTAAGGCAGGTAAGCATAGATGAATTAGAAG
This sequence comes from Lachnospiraceae bacterium, assembly GCA_041844335.1. GTDB lineage: Bacteria > Bacillota > Clostridia > Lachnospirales > Lachnospiraceae > CAUUFM01. The sequence continues at coordinate 12,655 of JBGZAX010000030.1, read as the reverse complement.
CATTGGATAATGTTTTTGAAGAAATGGTCATTGATTTGTCGGAGGATGACATAGAGGATCTTTTGAGCATTGATTATGACGAAGAAAAACTATCATCACTTGAAAAAAAGATCAGATTGGCTAATTTTAATTCATATACTGCTCTTCATAAGCTGAAGCGTGCTGATAAAACTTTCAGTATCGAATATGGAAAAAGCTTTTCCATATATCTTTAACATGGTGTTTTCGGATTGATTTTCGGGCAAAATTCCGTTACACAGGTTCATTTGTTTTGTGAACATTGTAATAGTATTTAGTAAGAATAAAATGAATATATTTTTATAAATAAGCTGCAATATGCGGAGCTATCAGAGCCTGATCAGGCTGTAAAATCGGTAGTTTACCGCATTATGTGGCTTTTTTGTCAAATACAGAATTATGAATAAAAGGGGATAGGGTATGGATTATATCAGTTTTGAAAATGTCACGAAAACATATAAAATGGGAGAGATAATAATAGAGGCTTTGGATAAGGCAACATTTTCCATAGATAGAGGAGAACTGGTGTCTATAGTAGGGCCATCCGGTGCGGGCAAAACCACCGCTTTAAATATCTTAGGAGGTATGGATACGGCAGGTGAGGGAGAAGTGTCAGTGGACGGAATAAGGGTAAATGAGCTTAGAGGGGCGAAACTTACCAAATATAGAAGAGAAAATATAGGCTTTGTATTTCAATTCTATAATCTTATACAAAATCTGACAGCTCTTGAGAATGTGGAGCTTGCCACACAAATTTGTAAGGACAGCCTGTCGCCGAAGAAAATACTAAAGGCTGTGGGACTTGAAAACAGAATGGATAATTTTCCGACTCAGCTGTCGGGAGGGGAACAGCAAAGGGTAGCTATAGCGCGTGCTATAGCCAAAAATCCCAAGCTTTTATTATGCGATGAGCCCACAGGAGCTCTTGATTACAAGACCGGAAAGCAGATATTAAAATTATTGCAGGATGCAAGCAGATTGAACGGTATGACGGTAGTAATTATTACACATAACATGGCAATAGCTCCGATGACCGATAAGGTAATACATTTTAAAAACGGAAGGGCCTGCGATATTGTGTTGAATAGAAATCCCGTGCCGGCGGATCTTATTGAATGGTAGGGGGCTTGATTATATGAAAATGGCATTAATAAAGGACGGCTGTGCGGAAATAAAGAAGAATTTCAGGAGATTTATAGCTCTTGTTTTGATGTCTTTTTTAGGAGTGGGTTTTTTTGCCGGAATAAGGGCTGCATCCTCTGATATGGAGCTTACTATTGATAAGTATTATAAGGACAGCAAGGTTTTTGATATAAATGTGGTGTCAACACTTGGAATTACTGAAAGTGACTTTAATAATCTTAAAAATCTCGATGGGGTGGAGGCTGCATCCTTAGGGTACGAGAAAGATAAATTGGTAAGATTTAGAGGAAACTCCTACGGCGCAAGGGTAATGACATATGATAACAATTTTAATGTTCCGAAATTGTCAAAAAATAAGGAATTGTCATCGGTCGGCGAAATGCCTGAGAATGATCAGGGCAACCTGTGTTTGGCGGATCCCAATCTGATATCAATGTTCGGCTTTAAGGTTGGAGATTTAATTGAGCTTTATGATGATGATTTCAAATATTCACGCTTTAGAATAGCAGCGGTTGTGGACAGTCCTATTTACATGTCTAAAGACAGAGGAAATAATAAGTATGCCGGGGGTAGAACCAACTTTTACATATATATTCCGAAGTCCGCCATAAAGGAAGATGTGGATGTGTACACTAATGTTTACATTAGGGTAAGGGGAGCTGACAGATTTAAAATCAACAGCAATGAGTATAATAATCTGGTGGACGGAATAATTGAGAAAATAAATGCTATAAAAGGAGATTCCGAGAAAACAAGGTACGAAACCGTAAAAAAAGATGCTGAAGATGAAATAAACAAGGCACAGGATGAAATAGATAATAAGCTTGTAGCTGCAAAGAAAAAAATAGAAGACGGACTTAAAAAAATAGATAAAGGCCTTGAGAAATTGGAAATTGCGAAAAATGATATCATAAATAGAGAAAAAAGCTTAGAGAAAGCTGAAAAAAATAATAAGATAAATAAAACTATTTTAAAATTTTATGAGGAGCTTTCAGGCAGCAAAAAAGAGATTGAAATAAATGAAAGAAAATTAAAAGCAGAAAGAGATAAGCTGTTATCTGACAGTAAAACACTTGATGATGAATTAAAAAAGGCAAATCTTGATATAAAACAGGCTCGTGAGGATTTGAAAAAAATCAAGTATCCGAAATGGTATATTTTCAATAGAGATGATAACAGTGCTTATAACGGTTTTATCAGGGATATCTCAAGTGTTGCCAAGCTTGGAGGTATGTTTCCTTTGATATTATTCTTAATTGCGGCACTGATTTCATTAAATTCTATGGCCAGAATGGTTGAGGAGCAAAGGATACAGATAGGTACACTAAAGGCGTTGGGATACAGTTCAGTCTTCATTTCATTAAAATACATAGCCTTTGCTTTTATTGCCTGTGTGATCGGCGGATTATCGGGTATGTCGGTAGGCTTTGTAATCTTGCCTAAGACTATCTGGCAAATGTATGAGCTCGACTATTCTCTGCCTAATGATTTAACTTTAAGCTTTGATTATAAAAATGGAGGTATTGGGCTTTTAATAATGCTTTCCATGATAATACTGGCTACAGTTGCAGCCATTTGTGAGGAGCTTAAAGAGGTTCCTGCGGTTCTTATAAGACCCAAGGCTCCGAAAAAGGCTAAAAGAGTTCTATTAGAAAAAGTGGGATTTATATGGAGAGCATTAAATTTCAGCCAAAAGGTCACAATCAGAAATATTTTCAGATACAAAAAAAGATTCTTAATGACAATTATAGGAATTATGGGCTGCACCTCGCTTGTCGTATCGGGGTTCGGATTAAGGGATTCCGTTTCCAATATACTGGGCGGTCAGTATGGTAAGGTGTTTGATTTCGATATGATTGTGCGATTGTCAGAAAATATTGATAAATTAGATGAAAATAAGGCAATTTTTGAGATTGAAAAATTGGATAACATACGGAATTTTGCCAAAGCCAATATGTCATCGATAAGCCTAAAGGGGAAAAATAGAAATTACGAGGCTCAATTAATTGTTCCAGACAATATAGATGAACTGAGGAGGGTGATAAATCTACGTGATAAGAATAGAAAAAGGGACATAGAAATTGACACGGACAAGGTTTATTTGTCGGATAAGCTGGCAGAGCTTCTGGATGCAAAAATCGGTTCTGAAATTACCGTTATCAGTGGTGACGAAAAAGCGGTAAAAGGGACAGTCGGCGGAATTGTAGAAAATTATTTGTTGCATTACGTCTATGTATCAAAGGAATTTTTTGATAAAAACGTTGAGAATTATTATATAAATACCGTAATTTTGAAAAACGAAAAAAACAGCAGAACAGAAGAAGATAAGACAGTAGATGAAATTCTGGCTATTGATAATGTCGAAACCGTGATTTTATCATCTGCATTGATGAGCAGGCTGTCGGTTATGATGAATTCACTTAATTATGTGGTGATTATACTTGTTTTGGCGGCTGCCCTGCTTAATTTTATAGTATTATATAATCTGGCAACGCTAAATATCAGTGAAAGAAGTAGAGAGATTGCCACAATAAAGGTGTTGGGTTTTTATGACAGAGAGGTGTACAGCTATCTTGACAGAGAAACCATTATACTTACCTTTATAGGTATAATTTGCGGGCTGTTTGCAGGGCACTATCTGAATTCCGTTATTGTAAAGACCTGCGAAGTGGATATTATCAGATTTACAACCGATCTTTCCATAACAAGCTACATTATATCTGCCGTTATTTCTTCGGTATTTGCATTTCTTGTGAATATAATTACCTACTTTTCATTAAAGAGGGTGAATATGACGGAAAGCTTAAAGAGCGTGGAATAGGCATTTTTTAAACGGCAGTTATAAAATTAATTTAATTGACATTTCCGGTTTAAGACACTATAATGTAGTAGTAATCTTAATTAGAGTAGAATTATTTATGCAACGTGCATATAATTCTATTGAAAAAATATATTATATATTAAAGGAGGATCTTATGAATTTCGTAAAGGTAGAAAATATCGGTAAAGTGGCAAAGGTCACTATTTGTAATGAAAAGGCGTTGAATGCTATGAACACGGAGATATTACAGGAAATAGCCGACACATTTGCTGCAATCAATCCTGAAGAGGTACACTGTGTTGTTCTGACAGGGCAGGGAAATAAGGCTTTCGTTGCAGGAGCTGATATAGCCGAAATGGCCACAAAGTTCGGTAAAGAGGGTGAGATATTCGGACAGGTCGGAAATAAGGCAATGAGAAATGTTGAGATTTGCCCCGTTCCGGTAATAGCTGCGGTAAACGGATTTGCTCTTGGCGGCGGAAATGAGCTTGCTATGGCAAGTGACATCAGACTTTGCAGCGCAAATGCGGTGTTTGCACAGCCGGAGGCAAGTCTTGGAATAACACCGGGATTCGGAGGAACACAGAGATTGGGAAGAGTCTTAGGCTCTATGTCTATGGCGAAAGAGATTCTATATACAGGAAGAAATGTAAAGGCTGACGAGGCACTTAAAATAGGCCTTGTAAATGCCGTATACGATACGCAGGAGGAGCTTATGGAGGCTGCTATGAAACTTGCTGAAAGGATAGCTAATAACGCTCCGTTTGCGGTAAGAGCCTGCAAGAGAGGAATAAATGAGGGTATCGAAATGCCTATGGAAAAGGCAATGTTGTTTGAGGCGCAGTTGTTCGGCAGCTGCTTTGATACTCAGGATCAAAAGGACAGAATGGAAGCTTTCCTAAACAAGTCCAAGAAATAAAGGTCTAAGAAATAATTTTATAAAATAAAATGGGGCTGTAAATGACGTAATTGTAGTTTACAGCTCTTTTATTTAAGTTCGGACATCATAAAATGGCGGTTTAAGATCACCGTTATATTGGCATACAAATATAAAATAGTAATGTTAAATATAAAGGATAATTAGAATTTACGCAAAAAAAGAGCTGTCTAGGGGACTTGAACCCCCGACCTCCGCCTTACCAAGGCGACGCGCTACCGACTGCGCCAAGACAGCTTAAAACCTGAACTATATCAGTCTATCAAAAAAGGCTGTAAAAGTCAAGTAAAAAAACAGAATAATTTTAAGATAGGCAGCATTTTGATCTAAAAAAGACGATTTTAAGTTTTTATTTGCTTGACTTAATAATGAATTAACATTATAATAGCATAGCCGATATTCCGGTAAAATATATTTAGGAGCGCTTTTGAGTATGGAAGAAAAGAAAAATGTGTTGAGCAGTGCCGGACTGAAGAAGTTGGAGGATGAGCTTGAGTTACTTAGAGAAAAAAGGAATGTGGAAATTCCGCAAAAAATAAAAGAGGCAAGAGAACAGGGTGATTTAAGCGAAAATGCTGAGTATGATGCAGCAAAAGAGGAACAAAGAGAAACCGAAGTAAGAATAGAAGAGATAGAAAATCTGTTAAAAAATGCCGAGATTATAATTGATGAAGAAATAGACGCAAAAAAAATCAGCATAGGTTGTACCGTTACATTACAGGATAGAACAAATAAATCTACCATTATATATAAGGTTGTAGGAAATATTGAAGCGGACAGTCTGAACAACATGATTTCACATGAATCTCCTTTAGGCAAGGCTTTGATAGGAAAGAAAAAGGGTGAGCCGGTAGAATTTAGTGCGCCGGCAGGCACATTCAGTTATAAGGTAATGAAAATAGAAAAAACAGTTTAAAATTTGGAAGGAAGATAAAATGTCTGACAATAATGATAAAGATATTACAAATGAACAACCGAGCGAAAAAGAACTGAGCAGACTTTTACAAGTGAAGCTTGATAAGCTTATAGAGCTTAAAAATAACGGAAAAGATCCTTTTTTTGTAAATAAATTCGATGTAACACATCATAGTGTTGACATTAAAGAAAATTTTGAAGAATTAGAAGGTAAAAGTGTTACAGCAGCAGGTAGAATTATGAGCAAAAGGGTAATGGGAAAAGCATCCTTTTGCAACATTTTAGACCTGAAAGGCAATATACAGTGCTATGTGGCAAGGGATTCTCTGGGCACGGATGAATATGCGGAATTCAAAAAATATGATATCGGAGATATTGTAGGTGTCACCGGAGAGGTGTTTAAGACCAAGACGGAGGAAATATCCATACACGTTGTAAAGATGACCCTATTAACTAAGAGCCTACAGATTTTGCCTGAAAAATTCCACGGAATAACAAATACGGATCTTCGTTATCGTCAAAGATATGTGGATCTGATTATGAATACGGAAGTCAGAAATACCTTTGTTATGCGTTCGAAAATAATAAAGGAAATAAGAAACTATTTGGACGATAAGGGCTTTATGGAGGTGGAAACACCTATCCTTACATCAAATGCGGGAGGTGCCAATGCTCGTACATTCGATACGCATTTCAATGCGTTAAATGAAGATCTGCATTTAAGAATTTCGTTGGAACTTTATTTAAAAAGACTTATTGTAGGCGGACTTGAACGTGTTTATGAGATAGGACGTGTTTTTAGAAATGAGGGTACCGATACCAGACATAATCCGGAGTTTACCTTAATGGAGCTTTATCAGGCATATACGGATTATAACGGTATGATGAATTTAGCGGAGGATCTTATCAGAACGCTGGCATTAAAGATTTGCGGAACTGCCATGCTTCCCTATGGAGATATAATGATAGATGTAGGTAAGCCGTTTGAGAGAATTACAATGGTAGATGCGGTTAAAAAATATGCAGACATTGATTTTACCGATATTAAGACTGATGAAGAGGCAAAAGCTTTGGCTAAGAAGCATCATATAGAGTTTGAGGATAGGCATAAAAGGGGCGACATTCTTAGTATGTTCTTTGAAGAATATGCGGAAAAGCATCTGATTCAGCCGACCTTTGTGATTGATCATCCGGTTGAGATTTCACCTCTGACCAAGAAAAAAATTGACGATCCTATGATGGTTGAACGATTTGAACTGTTTATTAATGCAAATGAGATGGCAAATGCCTATTCCGAGATAAACGATCCGATAGATCAAAAGGAGAGATTCGAGGCACAGGAGGCTCTAAGAGCGGCGGGAGATGAAGAGGCAAATAATATAGATGAGGATTTCTTAAATGCCCTGAGAGTGGGTATGCCGCCTACCGGAGGAATAGGATTCGGAATTGACAGATTGGTTATGTTACTTACAAATTCACAGGCTATAAGAGATGTTCTGCTGTTCCCGACACTGAAGTCGTTGGATAAATAAATCCGGTATTTATGTGATTTGCAGGCAATCTTAAAGATGAACAAATGCACTATTTACGGGCTGTTTTCTATGAAAATCAGGAAACGGTCCGTTATTTGCGTTATAGGAAAATTGATAAAGCCTGCACTACGAAGAAGGATGAAATATGTGTATAAATAAGGAGTGCACAAAATATCCGTTATAGGTTCTGAATATTAATATTAAATTCTAAAAAAATAGAAGAGTTTGGTATTGCAAATATAAGCTTATTTGTGTAAAATGAGTGAATATCATATGTTCATGAGAAAAAGGAGTATTGTTATTTATGTTAAAAACAGCGGCAATTATTATTTTTGTACTGATGTATGCTTTGATGATCTTTTTGCCTGCAAAATTAAGGGCGGCTATTGCCTGCATTTCAGCGGGTATTTTCATTGTGACAGGAGTGTTACCGTTTAGTGAATTTTTCAAAGTGATTGATTGGAACATTTTGATTATGATTTTCGGTACCGTGCTTATTGTTGATTATTTTATTCAGTCAAAGATGCCGAATTTGATAGCGGATCATATTTTAAACCTTGCTCCGAATGTGATGTGGGTGACGATTTATATGTCGCTTTTTTCAGGACTTATATCGGCATTTATCGATAATGTGGCTACAGTATATATGGTTGTGCCCGTTGCACTTGCTATATGTAAAAAGCTTAATATTTCTCCCGTTCCCATGGTCATATCAATTGCCGTTTCTTCCAATTTGCAGGGAGCTGCAACACTGGTCGGAGATACCACCTCAATTATGCTTGGTAGCGCCGCAAAAATGGACTTTCTGGACTTTTTTGTATTTAAGGGAAGAACGGGAATATTCTTTGCGGTGCAGCTCGGAGCTCTGGTCACCGTTCCCATTATGATGTATTTATTCAGAAATGACAAAGAAGAGGTGTCATCTAATGAAAACACCGAAGTAAAAGACTTTGTACCCACTATTGCAATGCTTGGGCATATAGTGTTTTTAATAGCAGCATCATTTATTAAGGAAAAGCCTGAGATCACAAACGGCGTTATCTGTCTGGTTTGGGGGATTATCTGTGTGGTGTGGGAATATATTGCCACAAAGGATAAGGAAACAATGATTGAAAATTTAAAAAATGTCGATTATGCGACAATGCTTTTATTAGCCGGCTTGTTTATGGTGATAGGCGGAATACAAAGACAGGGTATCATCTCGGATCTTGCCAATATAATAGTGAAATTCGGCGGAAATAATCTCTTTTTACTATATACTGTCATTGTGTTCGGATCGGTTTTAATATCGGCTTTTGTGGACAATATTCCCTATGTGGCTACAATGCTACCCGTTATCACAAGTGTAACGGCTGAAATGGGAATGAAACCTTACTTACTGTATTATGGACTTTTAATAGGAGCCACGCTTGGCGGTAATATTACCCCTATCGGAGCATCCGCAAATATAGCCGGAATAGGCTTGCTAAGAAAAAACGGATATGAGGTGAGCTTTTCACAGTTTATGAGGATAGGAGTTCCTTTCACCCTTGCGGCGGTTTCTGCGGGATACCTGTTTATTTGGTTTGTTTGGAGATAGGATACTCAATTTTTTTAAAAAATTAACCCAAATTACTTGACAAATCGGAATAATTTTGTTATTATACATAAGCTGTCTTTCAAGGAGAGGTATCGAAGTGGTCATAACGAGGCGGTCTTGAAAACCGTTTGTCCGCAAGGGCGCGTGGGTTCGAATCCCACCCTCTCCGTACAGTATATATTAATCAGCGTACCTTGGAGAAGTACCCAAGCTGGCTGAAGGGGCTCCCCTGGAAAGGGAGTAGGTCGTTAATAGCGGCGCATGGGTTCAAATCCCATCTTCTCCGTTTATTATTTTAATAGAAATTTGTCAATTTGGAAATGAGATAGCAAGAGAACGATTATTATATAAAACCGAATAATTGTTTATCTATGGACTCATAGCTCAGCAGGTTAGAGCGCACGCCTGATAAGCGTGAGGTCGGTGGTTCGAGTCCACTTGAGTCCACTACACCTTAATTACGGGGTGTCAAATAATGAACATTGAAAACTGCATATACATGAATAGACATCAAAGAAAAGTTAAAGAAAGTTATTGAAAAGTAACAGGAAGTAACGAGATAGAAGTAGAAGAAGAAGAAGAGAAGCAAAGCACTGACAATAACGCTATATTGTCAGGAAGACTGGTCATGCAAAAAGAGCGCAGGGCGGATGCCTTGGCACTAACGGCCGAAGAAGGACGTGGTAAGCTGCGAAAAGCTGCGGGAAGGCGCAAACAGCCGACGATCCGCAGATATCCGAATGGGGCAACCCGCATACCGAAGAGGTATGCACTGATATATGAATAAAATAGTATATCAGGGGGAACTCGGTGAACTGAAACATCTAAGTAGCCGGAGGAAAAGAAAGAAAAATCGATATCCAAAGTAGCGGCGAGCGAAATGGAAAGAGCCCAAACCTATAGCAATATAGGGGTAAGGACACCAAAGAATGAAAATAGGCTAGACGAAGTAGCAGGGAAGCTACACCGAAGAGAGTGAAAGTCTCGTAGTCGAAAGCTGACGATAGTGAGGTGAATCCTGAGTAGTGCGGGACACGAGAAATCCCGTATGAATAAGGGGGGACCACCCCCCAAGGCTAAACACCGTTAGTGACCGATAGAGGAAAGTACCGTGAGGGAAAGGTGAAAAGGACCGAGGGATCGGAGTGAAAGAGAACCTGAAACCCTGCGTTTACAAGCTGTGGAAGCAGTAGGTCGTTGTTTGGAGCTTATGAATAAATAATTTTTTGAACAGGTTAGGATAAGGTGGATCAAAAAAATATGATGAATAAGGCTTAAAGAGACGAGCCGTAAGGCGAGGAAGGTTGAGCTGACCTTGACAGATGAAACAGCCGATAGGCTGTGAGTGAAGCAAGGGAGCTGCAAACAACGACTCACTGCGACCGCGTACTTTTTGTAGAACGGTCCGGCGAGTTAATAGGTATGGCAAGGTTAATTACTAAGAGGTAAGGAGCCGAAGTGAAAGCGAGCGTTAATAGCGCGAAAGTCATATATATTAGACCCGAAACCGGGTGATCTATCCGTGTCCAGGTTGAAGGATTCGTAAAAGGATCTGGAGGACCCAACCCACGTCTGTTGAAAAAGGCGGGGATGAGGTGCGGATAGGGGAGAAATTCCAATCGAACTCGGAGATAGCTGGTTCTCCCCGAAACAGCTTTAGGGCTGGCCTTTAGAAGTAGCTGATGGAGGTAGAGCACTGAATTCCTGCGGGGGCGTCAAAGCCTACCAAGGGATATCAAACTAACGAATGCCATACAGAGAGAACTAAGGAGTCAGACTGTCGGAGATAAGTCCGATGGTCAAAAGGGAAAGAGCCCAGACCTACAGCTAAGGTCCCAAAGTGCGTGTTAAGTGGAAAAGGATGTGGAAACTCAAAGACAGTTAGGATGTTGGCTTAGAAGCAGCCATACATTAAAAGAGTGCGTAACAGCTCACTAACCGAGAGTCTCTGCGCCGAAAATGTAACGGGGCTAAACACGACACCGAAGCTAAGGAATGGTAAGACATTGGTAGGGGAGCATTGTTATAGGGAAGAAGCGTAAGGAGGAATCCGACGTGGACTTATAAGAAGAGAGAATGCCGGAATGAGTAGCGAGAAATAGGTGAGAATCCTATTGACCGAATATCCAAGGATTCCAGGGTAAAGCTGATCTGCCCTGGGGAAGTCGGGGCCTAAGGCGAGGCCGAGAGGCGTAGTCGATGGACAGCAGGTAGATATTCCTGCACTACAAGCGAAGAGAAATGTGGGGACGCATAAGAGGTTATCCGAGCCGGGAAATGGAAAGACCGGCGCCGAAAGGCGGAGCGAAGAAAAAGTAGCGAAGAGGAGAAGGCTTGTGCCAAGAAAAGCCACTATTAAATCGAATGTACCCGTACCGAAAACCGACACAGGTGGATGAGGAGAGAATCCTAAGGTCGACGGAAGAAGCATTGCTAAGGAACTCGGCAAAAAGACCCCGTAACTTCGGGAGAAGGGGTGCCTATAGAAATATAGGTCGCAGAGAATAGGCCCAAGCAACTGTTTAGCAAAAACACAGGTCTATGCGAAACCGAAAGGTGAAGTATATGGGCTGACGCCTGCCCGGTGCCGGAAGGTCAAGAGGAGAGGTTAGCGCAAGCGAAGCTTTGAATCTAAGCCCCGGTAAACGGCGGCCGTAACTATAACGGTCCTAAGGTAGCGAAATTCCTTGTCAGGTAAGTTCTGACCCGCACGAAAGGCGTAATGATTTGGGCACTGTCTCGGTGATGCATCCGGTGAAATTGAAGTACCAGTAAAGATGCTGGTTACCCGCGCCAGGACGGAAAGACCCCATGGAGCTTTACTCCAGTTTGACACTGGGATACGGTGATGTATGTACAGGATAGGTGGGAGACGAAGAGATATGTACGCCAGTATATATGGAGTCGATGTTGGGATACCACTCTTGCATTATCGGATTTCTAACATAGGAGCCGTGAAACCGGCATGTGGACAATGTCAGGCAGGGAGTTTGACTGGGGCGGTCGCCTCCGAAAGGGTATCGGAGGCGCTCAAAGGTTCCCTCAGGATGGACGGAAACCATCCGAAGAGTGTAAAGGCAGAAGGGAGCTTAACTGCGAGAGTGACGGCTCGAGCAGATACGAAAGTAGGACTTAGTGATCCGGTGGCATAGAGTGGAATAGCCATCGCTCAACGGATAAAAGCTACCCTGGGGATAACAGGCTTATCACTCCCAAGAGTTCACATCGACGGAGTGGTTTGGCACCTCGATGTCGGCTCATCGCATCCTGGGGCTGTAGTAGGTCCCAAGGGTTGGGCTGTTCGCCCATTAAAGCGGTACGCGAGCTGGGTTCAGAACGTCGTGAGACAGTTCGGTCCCTATCCGGCGTGGGCGTAGGAGAATTGAGGGGAGTCGTCCTTAGTACGAGAGGACCGGGACGAATTAACCGCTGGTGTACCGGTTGGATACCAAATCCATAGCCGGAAAGCCAAGTTGAGGAGGGATAAACGCTGAAGGCATCTAAGCGTGAAGCCTCCCCCAAGATGAGTTTTCCCATACGTAAGTAGTAAGACCCCTTGAAGACTACAAGGTAGATAGGGTGGGGGTGGAAGTATGGTAACATATGTAGCTACCCACAACTAATAGGTCGAGGGCATGACCAGAAAGATTGCTTTTAGATATCATTTCAGATGAATGTTTGTGTGTATGAAGTTTTTTAGTTCGTTATTA
>JBGZAX010000029.1:0-23277 GCA_041844335.1 Lachnospiraceae bacterium | reverse complement strand
CAGCCTTGCTATGGTAGATGCCACCGTGAAAGAAATCGGCAGCCTTTTGGATACAGAAGAAATGGAACGCCCGGTAAAACGAGTGCAGCTTAAAGGAGAGAAAATCGAGTTTTCCAATGTTTCTTTCTCCTATAAGGATACAGAGGTTTTACACAGCATTTCATTTGAAGCTGATGAAAACGAAATGACGGCTTTGGTAGGACCGTCGGGATCGGGTAAATCCACTGTTGCACGATTGATTGCATCTTTCTGGAATGCGGGAAGAGGAACTGTAAAAATAGGCGGTGTTGATGTTCAGAACATACCGCTTTCGCAGATTATGGAACATATTGCGTATGTTTCACAGGATAATTATTTGTTTCATCTTTCTATACGAGAAAATATACGAATCGGTAAGCCGGATGCTACAAACAGGGAAATCGAAAATGCAGCAAAGAAAGCGGCATGCCATGATTTTATTGCATCACTTCCAAATGGCTACGATACCGTTGTCGGAGACAGCGGAAGCAATCTTTCCGGTGGAGAGAAGCAGCGCATTGCTATTGCAAGAGCCATATTAAAAGACAGCCCCATAGTGATTTTAGATGAAGCTACAGCATTTACAGACCCTGAAAATGAGTCGATCATTCAGCACTCTATAAGCAAACTTGTGGCGGGGAAAACGTTGATTGTCATTGCACATCGATTATCTACGATTACATCAGCTGATAAGATTATCGTCATGAATGAAGGAAATATAGAAGCCGAAGGAAAACATACGGAGCTTATCCAAAATTGTGCTCTTTACAGAGAGCTTTGGAATGCACATATCAGCACACTTGATATTAAGGAGGTGTCAGTATGATTCAAATGTTCAAACGACTTTTGAATTTTTCAGGAACGGAAAGAAAAAAATTGATTTTATCGTTTGTCTTTCATATGTGTAATTCCGTGTTTGAGATGCTTCCTATTATGGCTGTGCTTACGGTTTTGAATGGAATACTATTAGCACTCTCAGGAGGTTTCATGCCGGTTAAAACAATATGGGCAGCCTTAGGAATTATGCTTTTAAGTATTTCAGGACGCATTCTCTTTATGAATCTTTCCGCTGTAAAAAGAACTCTTGGAAGCTTTTCTATGTGTTCCAAATGGCGTATGAATCTTGGAGAAAAATTAAAACGCGTTCCTATGGGATATTTTAATGAACATCGGCTTGGAGATATTACAGCGGCAGTTACTACAACACTTGGAGATCTGGAAACCAATGCAGTTACCGTTATGGAAGCTGTAGCCGGAGGATTTATTCACGCCACAGTGATAGGGCTATGGCTTTTGTTTTATGAATGGAAAATTGGAGTTTTGATGTTCATAGGACTTTTTCTTTCCCTTTGTGTGTATGCAAAAACACAAAAAGCCGGCATGAAATATTCTCCGCGCAGGCAGGCTGCACAGGCAGGGCTTGTTACAGGCATTTTAGAATATGTACAGGGTATGTCTGTGGTCAAGGCATTCGGGCTTGCCGATCGTTCGGATAAATCCGTAGACGCTGCAATAGGTGAAAGCGCAGAGGCAAATATCGCTTTGGAAAAAGTTTTCTCATGTCTGGCTTCCATCTTTCAAATGATATTCAAATTTGCCAGATTTGCAATCCTTGTTGTTGCACCATACCTGCTTATGAACGGAGAAATAACTCCCGAAAAGTGCCTGCTCCTTATTGTCGCAAGTTTCATGATTTATACGACTGTGGAGCTTGCAGGAAGTACGGCTGCCGTTGCAAGGGTTGTGGATGCTTCTTTAGACAGATTGGAAATGATATCCAATATGCCGCTTCTTGATGAAAAGGGAACAGAACTTGTTCCGAAAACATACGATATTACCGTTTCAAACATTTCCTTTGCATATGATAAAAAAGAAATCCTGCACGATATAAGCTTTTCTATTCCTCAAGGGACAAGTTGTGCAATTGTAGGTCCGTCAGGTTCAGGAAAGACGACTCTTTGCAGTTTAATTGCACGGTTTTGGGATGTAAAAGACGGAGAAATTCTTTTAGGCGGCGTTAATGTCAAAGACTATACCTGCGACAGCCTTCTTAAAAATTTTTCCATCGTGTTTCAAAGGGTTTACCTTTTTGAAGATACTATTGAAAATAACATTCTTTTTGGAAAACCGCAGGCAACAAAAGAAGAAATGATTTCAGCGGCAAAAAAAGCATGCTGTCACGATTTCATATCCGCACTTCCGGACGGATACCAAACAAGGATCGGAGAAGGAGGTGCAACCCTTTCCGGTGGTGAGAAACAGCGAATCTCTATCGCACGAGCAATTTTGAAGGATGCACCTATTGTCATTTTAGATGAAGCTACGGCAAGTGTTGATCCTGAAAACGAACGGGAATTACAGCAGGCTATTGCAGAACTGACAAAAAATAAAACACTTCTGATGATTGCTCACAGGTTGAATACAGTTCGGGGAGCAGATCAGATTCTTGTTCTTGAGGATGGACAGATTGTGCAAAGAGGAAAACATCAGGAACTGATACAGCAAGAAGGGCTTTATCGACGATTTGTTGAAATTCGGGGAAATGCAATCGGATGGAAATTAGGAGGTCGAGAAAGAAAAGAATTAAATGAGTAAAGCTTAAGAAAAATACTCTGAAGCTGCCTGTCTTTATCATCAAAGCTCAAAAGTAATATTTACGGAGGAAAACAAATGGAAAAAAATAAAATATTAAAATGGGAAATTAAGGATGTAATAACGGTTGTTTTACTGAGCCTTTTTCTTATTCTTATCCAGTTTATTGTAAATATGGTATGCATGGCAAATCATTTTGTCAGTATGGTTTTATCAGTCGGTTTTACCATGTTCTTATGTGCACCGGTCTATTATCTGCTTTTGTGTCGAATAAGAAAACACTTTGTTACCCTTGTTTATATGAGTATAGTAGGTGTGATTTTTATGTTTATGGGGAACTGGTATCTTTTACCGTACTTTGCTGTTGTAGGTATCGTATGTGAAGTAATTTTGTGGAAAGATTGCTCTGAAAGGCATCCGAAACAAATTATAGCGGCGTGGACTTTTGTAAGTCTTTTATATAACGGTGTTAATTTACTGCCGATTTGGTTCTTTTGGAAAACCTATTACAGCTTTGCAAAAAGCAGTGGCATGGATCAAAGCTATATAAACTCATATATCGGCTACTATAAAACTCCCGGATGGATTATATTCATTGTGATCTTTACCACGATATGCGGGCTTACGGGCGGTCTGGCAGGCAAAAAAATTATGGAAAAGCATTTCAAAAAAGCGGGGCTTCTATAATGTGGAAGATTTCTTTTGCTGTCATAACTAAAATATGGGGATTTATTTGTATATTAATAGCCATTTATATAGGGAAAGCTGTTATTTTCAGTTGCATCCTTACAATGACTGTTTTTTTATATCTCATTATACAGGGGAAATGGAAAATCGTAGTTAATTATGGAATATTCTATATCCTATTGGGCATTTTACTCTACGCCATACAACGCTACGGACTTCGTATGTTGATTTTTTCAGAATTTTATGTGCTGATGCTTTGGAAGCTTTCTCCTGCCTTCTTGATATCATGGGATTTGGTTACAACTCCACCCGGAAAGATTTCAGCGTTCCTAAGTGACATTCATCTTCCTACATCCGTTATTTTGGGAGTTCTTGTAGTATTCAGATTCTTCCCTACCATGAAATCGGAATTAAGGAGTGTGTACCTGTCTATGAAAAACAGAAACTTGACAGACATTAAACAGATATTGAAGGCACCTGCAAGAACCTGCGAATATGTGCTGATTCCTCTCCTCGTAAGAATTTTGATGACAGCAGATCAGCTTTCCGTTTCAGCTATTGCAAGAGGTGGAGAATCCCCGGAGAAAAGAAACAGCTACTATGAGAACAAAATTGAAATAACGGATATATTGGCAATGATTTTATGGACTGCTTTTATACCGGGTTATTTATGGATAGGAGGCATCAGAATATGATCGACTTAAAGAATGTTTCCTTTCAGTATTCTGACAGCAACCATGGTGTGACGAATATAAATTTAATGGTAAAAGCCGGCGAATGTGTGGTTCTGACAGGAAAATCAGGATGCGGAAAAACGACTGTTACAAGACTTATCAACGGTCTTGCTCCAAAATATTACAAAGGAACAAAAACAGGCAGTATACGAATTGCAGGAAAAGATATTGAAATAATGCCGTCCTATGATATCGGCAGAATTGTCGGAAGCATATTTCAAGATCCGCAAAGACAATTCTTTTCGTCAGAGCTTGAGGGTGAAATAGCATTTGGCTGTGAAAATTACGGTTTCTCAAAATTTGAAATTCAAAAGAGAACAATGGCTGCCATTCATAAAATGAGATTGGAAAGCATAGGTAAAATTTCCTTGGATTTTCTTTCAAGTGGTGAAAAACAACGAGCAGCAGTAGCTTCCGTGTATGCTATGCAGCCGAGAATTTTCGTATTTGATGAACCGACTGCAAATCTGGACAAAGACGGTATCATTCAAATGAAGAATATCCTTGTGGAGCTTAAGAAAGCGGGATACACATTGTTGATTGCCGAGCATCGCCTCAGTTGGACAGAAGAACTTGCCGACAGGTATTTATATATGAAAGACGGACAGATACAGCATGAATATTCTTCTTTGGAATTTAGCACAATAAATGACTTTGAACGCATTTCAAAGGGGCTTCGCCGTATTACAGATATACCTTTTACAAAACAGATTGCCCAACCCCAAACGGACAATATTGCAATACAAGGAGAAAGGATAGCTCTTAAGAAAAATAAAAAGCAAATATTAAAAAACGTGGATATTTTTGCTAATGAGAAAAGCATTACTGCCATCACAGGAAGCAACGGTACGGGAAAAACCAGTTTAGCTTTAATTTTGAGCGGGCTTGAGAAATCAACAGAAGGTAATGTTTATCTTCATGGTAAAAAGGTAGGATGCAGAAAGCTGCGCAAACATATCTATTACTGTTCAAATGACACAGGGACACAATTTTTTACGGAAAGTGTTTCAAAAGAGCTTTTGCTTGGAGCAAAATATGATGCAGAGAATTTAGAAAATGTAAAAAATTTGCTTAAGAATATGCATCTATACGAATATAAAGATTCTCATCCTGCTTCCTTGTCGGGAGGGCAAAAACAACGACTGGCAGTGTGCTGTGCACTGTTATCAGATAAAAATATTTTAATACTTGACGAGCCGACCAGTGGCTTGGATGCCGAAAATATGTTCTTAATTGCAAAAATACTGAAAAAAGCTGCAGAAAAAGAAAAAACTGTTTTGGTAATCACTCATGATGAGGAATTTATGAATGCCTGCTGTGAATACAGAATAAATATGGATAAAACATAAAAATAAAAGCCCAAGGAGGATTATATGCCTTTGTCGGTTCAATTCATGCCTGGCAAATGGTTTGAACCGATACCATGAGTGCGGCTTCTGCGACATCTCCGTTTGTATTGATTAACAATGCAGTTACGGTTCTTTTTGGGATAAACTCGGGCTTTGTACTTTCTTTCGGCTTGAAAAACATCCCATCATTGCCTGTTAAAATACTCTATTCCGTCATCTGCGATAAAATAGGTTCTAATAAATCCGTCTGTTGATACAATGACCAATTCTTTTGTACTTTCTAAAAAATAAACCTCATCTCCGTCCTCTTTTTCAAGTTTTTTCATAACAGCACTATTTGCAATAACTCGGTTTGCGGAATCAAGATATTCCTCCTTTGAAACAAAACCCATATCTATACCGTGCTTTTTATAGTGACTATTTAATGCCTTTTCATTTCTAAATGTGTATTCAAGTGATTGATTATTTTTTATATCCTTCGGTGAAATCCACTCTTCATATGTCTTATTATTAATATTTTCCGCGTCTGAAGCGTTTTCATCTATGTCATCGGATTGTCCGCCATCATTAGAAGTACTGACATTTGATATTTGTTCAAGATTTGTATTTTTTGTTGACAAAAAATTATCATTCAGTGACTGATAGTTAAACCTGTATACAAATGCAAGCCCTGCAATCGCCAGAATTATCCAGTAACTAAGCGGTTTTTTCTTAAATTTCATATCCTATTTTGGACCTCCCTTTTTGATTTTACTTTTATTTCTTTGAATACTGCGAAATTCAAGCGGTGTACATCCATATTCATCCAAAAATACCTTATTAAAATAACTCTGATTTGCAAATCCGCATGACTGAGAAATGGCAGATACCGTATCGTCCGTACTTTTTAGTAAACCTCTGCTTACCTCCAGTCTATATAAATTCAAGAAATTTATAGGAGTATTTTGTATATATTTTTTAAATATTATACAACATTTGCTTCTACAGACATTGCCTGATTGCGCTATCTGCTTAATGGTCAATTTTTCAAAATAATGCTCATGAATAAATTCTATCATTTTCTTTTGAGCCGACAAATCCTCATCAATGTCAAGATTACAGCACTTTGAGATTCTATTATCATAATTAAACAAAATACCCAAAACTATATGAATGTATCCCACTATTTCAAGCTCGCAATATTTTTCATTTGAACTATTTAAAAAAATTATCTTTTCTATAATTTCTCTGATTTTCGAGGTTTCTTCTTTTCCACTTCCGAGGTAAAAATATTTTATATTATGATTATTAAGCAACGGCTCAATTACACTGCTCACCAAACTTGAATTTCGTGTAAGCAGCTCGGGGTGGAACAAAATTCGATTAAAGGTACAGTCTTTTTTATCACTATTATAGGAATAATGCATCTGTAGACCGGAAATAACTACACAATCACCCACTTTTAAGTGAATAATCTCATCATTTATTCTGATGTACATATCTCCCTCTAAGATTTCAAGAAATTCCAGATCCTCATGCCAATGCGGCATAGTATGAGAATTCAAATGATCAGATAAATTTTCTGTGCTTATATATAGCGGAATGTTCTTTTTATTATAGCCTATCACATTGGGCGGCATTTTTATCAAGTCTTTATCAGGCATAAATCTCCTTTATAAATACGATACTTTTATAATAACATATTTTTTTGCTATATTTATATATAATTATATACTATTATTATAAGGTAATCAATAAAAAGTTATATTAAAAGTAAGATTTGAAAAGGAGGACTTTATAATATGGCAAAATTTAAATGTAAGGTATGCGGTTACATTCATGAGGGCGACAGTGCTCCAAGCACCTGTCCGCAGTGCAAAAAGCTTAAAACATTTGAAGAAATAAAGACATCTGCGAATAAATATGCAGGTACAAAGACAGAGCAAAATTTAAAAGATGCTTTTGCGGGTGAATCACAGGCAAGAAATAAATATACATACTTTGCATCTGTTGCGAAGAAAGCCGGCTACGAGCAAATAGCCGCATTATTCTTAAAAACAGCTGAAAATGAGATGGAACACGCTAAGCTTTGGTTCAGAGCATTAGGCGGAATCGGAACTACCGAAGAAAACTTGGCAGCTGCCGCAGAGGGCGAAAACTATGAGTGGACTGATATGTATGACAGAATGGCTAAAGAGGCCGACGAAGAGGGTTTCCACGATTTAGCGGAGCAGTTTAGAGGTGTTGCAGCCATAGAAAAGGCTCATGAGGAAAGATATAAAAAGCTGTTACAAAACGTTAAGGCTATGGAAGTGTTTAAGAAAGCCGGCATTACTATGTGGGAATGTCGAAACTGCGGACATTTGGTCACAGGTTCTACAGCTCCTGATATTTGTCCTGTTTGTAAGCATCCACAAAGCTATTTCGAAGTGAGATCTGAGAACTATTAATAATGTGAACTCATAGAATAAAAAAATAAGGCTGTGCCGAAAAATTCGGCTTAGCCTTATTTTATTCTTATCTACCGATAAACCAATTTTATGGTCCTTCTATCAGCTCTATTTTGTTGTCCCTTGAGTAGACGCACCCCACATACTCACCTATATTAAAATGCCTTAATCTCGGAATATCAGTGATTTCTTTGTCAAATTTTTCTATATTTTTCGCCTGAAAATCAAGAATTTTTTTTACATCTATGCTCTGTAAATCTATCCTAAGTCCTTTGCCATCATATTTAATAATGCTTTCTTTGGCTGTCCAGTACTTGTAAAATAAGGAATTGTCATTAGGATTACTAAGCAGCTCATTTCTGCCGTCTTTACAAATCACCCTGTCAATAAGTCTTAAATCATAAGGTCTTATTTTTTCTATGTCTAAGCCTAAATTCAGCTTAGATACGGCAATTACTGCGATATTAAAAGAGTGTGATATATTAAAATAAATATCTTCTCCCTCCAAATAGGGCTTGCCGTACTCGGAAACTTTTAAACTTTTTCTATAGGAACCCAAAACATCATAGAAAATACGATATCCTGCTATTTTTCTATATCTTGCCTCTTTATTTATTATTCTATTGACACTATTCCTGTCCTCTAAGGTGAAATCATCAGTTGGATAATCTCTGTTAAAATCTATATAACGATAATATATTTTCAATACAATCCCTGATCCTATGACAGCTCGACTATCATTTCAATCTCTACAAGCATATCCTTAGGTAATGTTTTCACCGCAACACAGGATCTTGCCGGCTTTCCCACAAAATACTTGGCATAGATTTCGTTAAATTTTGCAAAATCTCCCATATCCTTTAGGAAACAGGTAGTCTTAACAACGTTTTCAAAGCATGCATTGTTTTCCTCAAGTATAGCTCTTAAGTTTTTAATTACCTGCTCCGTTTGAGAAACTATATCATCTCCCACCACATCTCCCGTTAAAGGATCTAACGCAATCTGCCCTGACGTAAACAATAAATTTCCTGTGGATACCGCCTGTGAATAAGCCCCTATAGCCGCCGGAGCTTTTTTTGTATTGCTTATCTTCATATTTACCTCCTGTGATGATTTTTTTATAATGTTGTTATATTTTCCATTGCCCGATCGGTTCTTACAAACTGCAATTTCCTACTGTCCTTGGGAACGGCAGCACATCTCTTATATTGCTTATTCCCGTAAGATACATAACCATTCTTTCAAATCCGAGTCCAAAGCCGGAATGAGTGGTAGTACCGTACTTTCTAAGATCCAGATAAAATTCATACTCTTTTTTATCCAATTTCATTTCATCTATTCTTAACAAAAGTTTATCGTAGTCCTCTTCTCTTTGGCTTCCTCCTATTATCTCTCCGATTCCGGGGACTAAGCAATCCATAGCCGCCACGGTTTTGTTATCATCATTAAGCTTCATATAAAAAGCCTTTATGTCCTTTGGATAATCGGTTACAAAAACCGGTCTTTTATATATTTTTTCAGTCAAATATCTCTCGTGCTCCGTTTGTAAATCACAACCCCAGCTCACCTTATATTCGAATATATCGTTATGCTCCTCCAATTGTTTAACCGCATCGGTATATGTCACTCTTGCAAAGTCCGAATTAACCACGTGAGTTAATCTTTCTATCAGCTCCTTATCCACAAATTGATTGAAAAATTCAAGCTCGGATCTGCCGTTTTCCATGACATAATTTATGATGTACTTGATTAGAGCCTCTCCTAATTCCATATTGTCATTAAGATCCGCAAATGCAATTTCAGGCTCAATCATCCAAAATTCCGCAGCATGTCTTGCCGTATTTGAATTTTCCGCTCTGAATGTCGGACCGAAGGTATAAATCTTACCGAATGCCTGTGCAAAAGTTTCTCCGTTTAGCTGACCGCTAACGGTAAGAGATGTCTTTTTTTCAAAGAAATCCTTAGAATAATCTATTTTTTCTCCGTTTAAGTTTTCTATATCAAGAGTGGTTACCTGAAACATCTCTCCCGCACCCTCGGCATCACTTCCTGTGATTATCGGAGTGTGAACATAAACAAAACCGTTCTCATTAAAGAACTTATGTATAGCATAGGCACATAATGAACGAACCCTGAATGCCGCCTGAAACATATTGGTTCTCGGACGCAAATGTGTGATTGTTCTTAAATATTCCATGGTATGACGTTTTTTTTGCAGCGGATAATCGGGAGTTGACGGACCCTCCACGGTAAGCTCCTTTACCTGTAATTCAAAAGGCTGCTTCGCATCGGGTGTTGCAATTAAAAGGCCCTTGGCTATAACCGCACTTCCCACATTAAGCGATGCTATTTTCTCATAATTTTCTATCTCGCTGTTATATACAAGCTGCAAGGTTTCAAAGCAACTGCCGTCACTTAATACTATAAAGCCTACATTTTTTGAATCTCTGTTACTTCTTACCCAACCGGCTAC
Organism: Lachnospiraceae bacterium; assembly: GCA_041844335.1. Lineage (GTDB taxonomy): Bacteria > Bacillota > Clostridia > Lachnospirales > Lachnospiraceae > CAUUFM01. The sequence continues at coordinate 12,995 of JBGZAX010000029.1, read as the reverse complement.
CGTTATTTCCTTATCCACAAAGCTTTCAGTTTCTCTAAAAAGTCTTTTTACCTCGATTCTTTTCATAAATTTATCTCCTTATCATATAAAAATTGTTTATTATCAAATCAAATCATCAGCCGTATAAACTCCAACCCTTCTCAAGAAAATTAAAGACAATTCTCAGCGCAAGCAGGTGTAACGGGTAAAATAGATAAAAAAAGTATTTTATATTAAGTCCTCTTTTTCCATTATAGCATAGTATAGGAATTCCGGCAAAAATTGCAAACACCTCTATCCCCTTAAAGCTAAATGCCAAAACCGCAGCTCCTACAAAAAATCCCAATATTTTATTACTGCCGAACAGATACATGACAGCTATTGCAATTACTCCCGCATAAGAATAATCAGTCTTTAAAATATAAGCTAAAAATGCCGCTGCAATTATCGGAAAAATTGCTATCACCTTATAAATATTTTTCTCAAATTTTTTGGCTATCATATCATGACAATAAAGTCCGATTAGTGCCAAAGCTATAGTAAACATAACATTTTGATGTGACAAATCAAATATAGCTTCAGAAAATGCCAAATCAAATGCAATCTCTGATAAAAAAGCAAAAATACATACCCGTACAATATACTTTAATCTGTTCTTCGTATGTAAAAATCCCTCCGCAGCAAAAAAACAAAATAACGGAAAGGCAGTTCTGCCCACTATTCTGAATCCTTCATAAATTTTGCTGACCTTAGATACATCTACAGCAAAGGAAAAATATCCCGCCACTATGACTGCTCCGATATGATCTATCAGCATGGCAAAAATGGCAATAAGCTTTAATGTACTGCCGCTCAAACACTTTAATTTCTCTAATTCGTTTTCAACATATAAATCATTCATCAATAAATTCTCCGGGAAATAATGACCCAACTATGACAGATTTTTTACATCAACAATATCCCACACATCATTTGTTTCAAGCCCCAATCTCCAAAATGCTATACCTCCAATTCCTTTATTTTTAATAAGATTCATCTTTACTTTTAGGGATTCGGCATCCTCAAACCATACTCTGCAAAAACCCTTTTCAGAATCAAATTCCACAAAATTTTGTCCGACATTATTATCAAAGCTGGGCTGCAATTTATACTTTTCAATCAGTGCCTTTGCCTGATGCATACTTATAGATTTTGACTTTAAGCCGTCATTTGTGTCGGTCCAGATCCTCATATAAAATGGCAGTGCGTTTATTATCCTGTTTGCATCTACCTCCTTTAAGGTTTCATCTATACCCTCTTCCACAAAACCTATAGATGCCACGGAGCCTGCCGTCTTGGAGTTTGCATAATGCTCATCGTATCCCATTATTACCACATAATCTGCGAATATTCCTTGTTCACGTCTATTGTAATATTGATTGAAATTTTTCGGAACATAATTATCTATTGATAATACAAGTCGGTTTTTTCTGCATTCTATTGAAAGCTCTCTTACAAACTGTATAAAGTCCTCTGAGGCAGATTGCGGAATTGCCTCAAAATCAAGATTTATTCCATCCAATTTTACTTTTTTCGCCTCATTTATCACTGAGGAAATTATGTTTTTACGAGCGGAGCTTTTATGTAAAAATACCTTTGACTTAGCCTCTTTATGGTTAAGATTTCCAAGCAGACCCCATACCTCCAATTTCATATCATGCGCCATTTTTACATAAGAGCTGTCGGCAAGTGATTCAATATTCCCCTCGTTATCCTTTACCGAAAACCATGTTGGAGAAATAACATTAAGTCCCTTTGTGTTTTTTACATTCTGAGCCAATTTGCCGTTTCCCGCCCTGTTCATCATTAAATCCCAGCCAAGCGATATTTTATGATCTCTTATCTGATGATCGAATTCTTCTTTTTCCATATCTACAAATCCCAAGTCATTCTTAAGCATACTATCGGTAATCTCAAGCTTTGAATTTAAATGGGACTTTTTTACGTATCCGACCCTTCCATCAAATGATACCACCTTTGCCCATTTACTCATCTCTTCTATGATAAACAGATTTTCTCCCTTTTTTACGTCAAATAGTATCGGACTTTTTATACCACCCTTTTTTCTAATCGAGGTATCTCTTTTTGACTTCACAAATTTGCTTTTTTTAGCAAAATCATCCGTAATTATATTTATTATATTGTCTTCATTTCTTATATTTATTCCGACAGCTGTGTGATATAACACGTCATCCTTTAAAATATAAGGCTCTTTATTCAATACCTTATAATCAACGGTAAGGGTCTTGTATGGCATACTGTAAAGAATGGTTTCTTCATCTTCGTTATAGTAGAATCGGTTGTTTACATTGTCTTTTATAAGAGCAAGCGGAAGATAAATCCCTCCGTCATCATAAGCCTTCTCCTCCATATACTCTCCATTCAAACAGACAGCATACTCATTATTCTCTCCTATGTTAAGCTCCGACTTTATGCTCAGTCTGGTCTTACTCGGCGCAAGCTTATTCATCTGCGCATAGGCAACTGCGAGCAGCAATAAGGCTAAGGCAATTATAATAAATAATGTCCTATTATTTGTTTTATTACATCTTTTCATCTGTTTCACCCCAAATTATAATATTGTAATGCCATCCGAAGTCTTTAGGTAATTTATCTTTTCATCTAATATTATTCTAACGCCTCCTGATGTGATATCTACAAGATTTTTAGCAAAGTCATCATATTTATCTAACGAAATAACAGTATCCATTTCAACATCATTTGAATATTTCTCTCCTAATAATTCTATATTATTATCAGCTATTCTGTGCTTGACCTTTCCGATATAGGTATAATCAAGAGAAAACACATAATGTATCCCATAGAGCCTTTCAGCTGTTTTAGCCGTCTTTAGTGCCTCCTTCAGAGCATCACCGTAGGCACGTACAAGTCCCCCCGTCCCCAGCAGCACTCCGCCAAAATATCTGGTAACAACAGCCACCACATTTACTATACCGCTGCCATTTAAAACCGCAAGCATAGGCTTTCCAGCGGTGCCTGACGGCTCTCCGTCATCACTTGAATGTTCATACTTTCCATTATCCACTATATATGCGGAACAATTGTGTGTGGCATTATAATGCTCTTTTTTTATTTTATTTATATAATCCAATGCCTTGTCCTTTGTTTCGGCAGGACTTAAATTACATATAAAAACAGATTTTTTTACCTTTATTTCCGTACTCGCATTCTCTAATAAAATTTTGTTCATAATCCTTCTAAAAAGCTGTGCTTTTCTCCATTGCTCTTATATCCTATCATCGTGTCCAGTTGAATATTTTCCATACTTCTAAAAATGTTTGAACGAACAAAGGGATTTGTCTTCGAAAGCTCCTTTATTATATCCCTTGTTTCAATCCTTTTTGAGTTTCTATCCTTGCCGTTATCATTATTTTCCGTAAACCTGCAGGCACATCTTATGAACCTTAATTTATTGTACTCGCTGAAGGATATTATATCCTCTTCATTTACCAAATACAATGGACGAATAAGCTCCATATTTTCAAAATTTGTGCTTTTAAGTCTTGGCAACATACCTCTCACCTGCCCTGAATAAAGAATAGACATAAGGTGAGTTTCTATCACATCATCAAAATGATGTCCTAAAGCTATCTTATTACAACCCAGGCTTTGAGCCATTTTATATAAGTTTCCTCTTCTCATCCTTGCACATAAATAGCAGGGAGATGAAGTAATAGTATTCACCGTATCAAATATGTCAGTGTGAAAGGTATTAAGCTTAATCCCCAAAATCTCGGCATTTTCCTCAATAAGCTTACTGTTTTCTTCATTATACCCGGGATTCATATTTATAAATTCCACATCAAAATCTGCTATTCCGTGCTTATGCATCTCCTGCATAAGCTTCGCCAATATAAAAGAATCCTTGCCTCCCGATACACAGACCGCTATTTTGTCATTGTCCTGTATCAGCTCATAGGTTTTAATCGCCTTTGCGAACGGTGTCCAAAGGACATCTCTATATTTTTTTATTATGGATCTCTCAATTAACGCAAGTCTGCCCAAACCTTCAAGCTTTTTCATCTTAATTTCTCATTTCTAAATCTGATTTACAATATATTATAGGTTTTAAAGCTTTTTTAATATGTTCCTGTCTATCTCCTTGTAAAAGGCTACCGCAAAGAATAAGGCAACTATCTCCGCTATCAAAAAGCCCCACCATACCCCGTTAAGCTTAAATAAACGACTTAAAATATATCCTGCCGGCAGCAACACTATTATTTGTCTTGTAAGTGTAACAATAAGACTGTAATATGCTCTTCCTACAGATTGAAACAACGATGATATCACTATAGAAAAGCCTGCCATAGGAAAGATAATACTGATCGTTCTGATCGCCGGTATTCCTATTGAAAGAAATTTATCGGACGGCTTGAACATAAGCAGTAATTGTTCTGGAATAAACTGAAATAACAGCATTCCGAATGTCATTACGCTTACAGCCATTATAATTCCCTTTTTTAAGGCCTCTCTTATTCTTTGAGGATCTTTAAATCCGAAATTATAGGAAATAATCGGTGTTAAAGCACTGTTAATGGCAAATACGGGCATAAATACAAAGCCGTTCAATCTGAAATATGCTCCGAACACTGCAACCGCAGTAGGTGTAATCGACATCAAAATTTTATTATAGCAAAAAATCATAATGGACCCCAGGATTTGTATAAAGATGGAAGGAATACCTATATTATAGATATCTTTTATTATTCGAGCATCTATTTTGAACTCTTTAAATCTATAATCAAGCTCTTTATTTTTATTAATATTTAAATAAAACCCTACTGCCATTCCGACAAATTGCCCCATAACCGTGGCTATTGCCGCTCCTGCCACCTCGAGCCTCGGAAAACCGAAAAGTCCGTAGATTAAAATAGGGTCAAGAATAATATTTACAATCACTCCGGCTATCTGAGTGATCATTGACAGCATACTCTTTCCGGTAGACTGAAGCATTCTTTCAAATATTATCTGCATAAAAACACCGATGCTTGCAATACCTACAATATAGATATAGTCTTTTGAATATTTGATTATACTGATGTCATCTGTCTGATTTTTTACAAATATATCAGTCATAAAAAACATCACAACGGCAATCATTATCCATGTAACAATAGCAAGAAAAACTCCGGTCTTAGCAACTCTCGATGCTTCCTTATCATTACCCTCTCCGAAACGTCTTGATACAAGCGCTCCCACACCTACCGAGGTTCCGACAGCCAATCCTATCATAACTACCTGCACCGGAAATGCCAGTGTGACCGCCGTCAAGGCATTTTCATTAAGCCTTGCCACAAATATACTGTCGGCTAAGTTATATCCAGCCTGCATCAGCATAGATATCATAAGCGGTATTGACATTTCCACAATCAATCTTCCAATAGGCATACTTCCAAGTTTATTGGTAGAATTTCCATTTGCTGTACTCAAATTTCACTCCTTTATTAAAGCAATGTTGCTATCAGTTCATCATAAGGCATATTTATTAAATAAGAAAGCGGCACGTCAAATACCGTAAGAGCACCTTTTTTACCCTCCCTGTTCATTCTGTAAACCGCTCTTGCATATGCCAATAAAATACTCGCCGTGAACTCAGGATTCGAGGAAAGCTTCAACCTGAATTCCATAAGCTCCTTATTTTCTTCATTGAATCCTGTTAAGCCGTTTCTTATTACAAAACCTCCGTGCGGAAGAGCACTGTGCTTTTCATTCATCTCTTCAATGCTTATAAAATTGACCTCTGTATCATAGTCGGCAAAATAGTTAGGCATAGTCTTTATCTCAGCTGCTATTTTTTCTCTGTCGGCTCCGTCTTCGGCGACCACATAGCACTTTCTCAGATGCTTATCACGTGCCTTAAGATTGCTTGCATCTGCTTGCCTCGCCAGCTCGACTGCCTTTTCTATAGGAATAGTGTATTGTCTTGCATCTACTACCCCCTTAATTCTTCTGATGGCATCGGAGTGCCCCTGACTTACGCCGCTTCCCCAGAATGTCGCATCATTTCCATTTGGTAAAAAGGCTCTTGCAATCAACCTGTTCATGGAAAAAAGTCCCGGATCCCATCCGCTTGCTACCACACTTGCCTTTCCGCCTGCTCTTGCATTTTTATCAATACTTGCAAAATACTCGGGAATTTTTGCATGTGTATCAAACCCGTCCACCGTGTTAAATTTACCGGCTACCTCCGGAGCCATACTCGGAAGATCGGACATACTTCCGCCGCAAAGAATAAGCACATCTATCCTTTCCTTTAAGTCTTCAAGCTCATCAATATGTGAAATTGTTACATCATTGGTATTTGCTCTTATAGAATTTTTGTCTCTTCTTGTTATTATATGGGTGAGCGTCATATCGTCGTTTTGTCTAATCCCCGCTTCGACACCTCTGCCCAAATTTCCATATCCTAAAATTCCTATTTTTATTCTATTCATTTACTCTACCTTTCTTAAAAATAAAAGTTGTTATTTATCTATTAAACTCTGCCTTTTTACCACAGCCGATGACTCTCTTAAGTAAATAGGTTTGTGATTAAAGGCAGTGTCGTATTTTCCGTTCTCATACTTCGTCTGAGCCGCAAGTGCAACACAGCTTGCCCTCTGCAACAATAGATGTGGCGGAGCAAATTCGGCATTTTTACAGTTTTTTATTATAACCTCCTTATAGACATCGACTCCGTCTCCTACAAACACGACGTTTTTATTAATTGAATTAATTTTATCTATTAAATATAATAATTCATAAGCATCCTGTTCAAGCAAACATTTCAACTCATAATTATCATATTCATATATGCCTGAATACACTCTGTTTCGTCTTGCGTCCATAACAGGACAGACAAGCCCGTCTCTCATATAGATGTTATATGCTAAAGAAAGCGTGGTTTCCACACTGATAACCGGCTTATTAAAGGTATAGGCAAGACCTTTAATCGTAGCACTGCCTATCTTGAGCCCCGTGAATGAACCCGGACCCGCATTTACGGCAAAGACATCAATCTCACTTAATTCCATACCTAATATTTTTATCATATTTTCAAGCATCTGCATTAATGTCACAGAATGTGTCATCTTATAATTTATGGAATATTCCGCTATTATTTTATTTTCGTCTAAAATCGCCACGGATGCCACGGTACTTGAGGTATCAAGTGCTAATATTCTCAAAGCAAACTCTCCTTTATTAAAACAAGTCATTGCCCATACAGACAATGACAGAAATTAAATCAAATTTAAGCTTATGAGCTTATTTTTATCTCTCTTTTATTAAAATCATCAATCAATGGAGCAATAATATCTATTCTAATCGTGTTTTCAGGCAGCACATCCTCTATGAGCTCCGCCCATTCAATTAAACATACCCCATCACCGTAAAAATACTCCGTGTAGCCTATTTCATACAGCTCGTCTACACTTCCCAGACGATAAACATCAAAGTGATAAAACGGCAATCTTCCACTGTGATACTCTTGAACTATGGTAAAGGTGGGACTGTTCACATTTTCGTCTATACAAAGCCCCTTTGCAAAGCCCTTTGAAAAAACCGTCTTTCCCATAGCCATTTTTCCGTAAAGAGCATAAATTTCACCTTTTTTTGCATCCCTTCCAATTTTTTTGCCTATATTAAAGGTATCTGTATCACTGCAGCTGTTAAAAATCCGTTCATTTGCATTATTTGTTTTCATTAAAAATTCTTATCCTATTTAGAATAAAGCTTAAATCCTTTGTAAGCTCGTTGAATTTATTTTCGCTCATATACTTCGTTATTATGGCAAACTCACCGTCTATTGTGTCTAAGCTTATTACTCTCTTTAACGGTCCGAATATATTCTCAAGCTTATCTGTCATTTCGTCTTTGTTTCCTTTTATTCTTACAAAATACCTGAACTTTATCTCATTAATGTCGGACAGCTTTATTTTTTCACTGTTCCATCTCAAAGGAATATGTCTGTCGATGTTTTTTGCAATCTCTACAATATCAGATACAACCGCACTTGCCGTCGGCAGCTTTCCGGCACCGCTGCCATAGTACATCACATCATTTACCGCATTGCCGTGCACCGATATCGCGTTCAACACATCATTCACATTATACAAGGGATTACTGCTGCTTATTAAAAAAGGAGCAACAATAGCAAAGGTTGTTTCATTATCTTCTCTTTTACTAAATCCAAGCAGCTTGATTTTTTTATTTATAGCACTCGCATAGAGCATATCGTTTATATCAATTCCGGTGATGCCCTCTGTTTTTATCTCTTTATAGTCAAAATAATTTTCGTAGGCAATAGATGAAAGTATTGCAAGCTTTCTGCATGTATCCGTTCCCTCAACATCGCTTGCCGGATTTTTTTCCGCATATCCAAGTCTTTGAGCCTCTCTTAACACATCTTCGAAACTCAAATTCTCTTTTTCCATATATGTTAAAATGTAATTGGTGGTACCGTTTAAAATTCCCACAATACTTGAGAGGTCATCAGCAACCATAGCGGTATTTAAAGGTCTGATAATAGGAATACCTCCGCCACAGCTTGCCTCAAATAAAAAGCTTACATTATTTTCTTTTGCGCATCTGATTAATTCATTGCCGTACTCAGCCACCAATGCCTTATTTGAGGTACAAACATGTTTTTTGGAAAGCAATGCCCGTTTTACAAACGTGTATGCAGGGTCAAGACCGCCCATTGCCTCTACTACGATGTCCACCTCTTCATCATCTATGATAGTATCAAAGTCGTGTACTATAAACTCCTGAACCGGGTCGTTAGGAAAATCGATTAAATCAAGCACATACTTTATTCTTATCTTTCTCCCCGAATTTCTGTCTATAATACTCTTGTTCATTCTTAATACTTCTACTACGCCGCTACCTACTACTCCATAACCCAATACCGCTATATTTATCATATCAAATCTCCATTATCAGGACTTCTTCAGCATAGATAAATAAGCATTAATAAACAAGTCTATGCTGCCGTCCATTACCGACTGTACATTAGCTGTTTCTGCATTTGTTCTATGATCTTTAACCATAGAATATGGTTGCATCACATAAGATCTTATCTGATTGCCCCAAGCAATATCACTCACATCACCTCTGATATCGCTTAATTTTTCTAAATTTTCCTGCTGCTTTAATAAATAGAGCTTAGCTTTCAGCATCTGCATCGCCTTTTCTTTATTTTGCAGCTGCGAACGCTCTTTCTGACATTGCACCACTATACCTGTCGGAGCGTGAGTGATCCTGATAGCAGAGGATGTCTTGTTTATATGCTGTCCTCCGGCTCCGCTTGCTCTATATGTATCAATCCTTAAATCTTCCTGATTGATTTCTATATCAATATCATCTTCTATATCAGGCATCACGTCAAGTGAAACAAATGAGGTCTGTCGTTTTCCCGCCGCATTAAAGGGAGAAATACGAACCAGTCTGTGCACACCCTTTTCGGACTTCAAATAACCGTAGGCATTCATACCGTTTATCTGAAATGTAACAGATTTCACTCCGGCCTCATCACCGTCAAGCTCGTCCAATTCCTCTACTGTAAAGCCCTTAGATGATGCCCATCTAAGATACATTCTATATAACATGGAACACCAGTCACATGCCTCCGTACCGCCCGCTCCGGCATTCAGCTTTAATATAGCATTATTGCTGTCATACTCTCCCGATAACAGGGTCTTTATTCTCAAATCATCAAAGCTTACAATAAATTCGTCAAGTGCCTCTTTAATTTCATCTACCGTGATGCCGTCTTCGTCCTCATATCCCATTTCTATTAATGCTTCAATATCGTCCTTATCGGTCTTTAATTTATTAAAGGCATCCACCTCTGATTGCAGATTTTTTAATAATGAAGCGGTCCTTGCCGCCTCCTTGGGATCGTCCCAAAAGTTAGGCTCTTCCATTAAATATCCCAATTCCTCTATTCTCTTTAACTTTACTTCTAAGTTAAAGTGAATCCCTCATTTCTATCATAGGCTCGTTATAGGCTGTAATAGCCTGTTTCATATTATCCAACTCAACCACAATATCACTTCCTTTTCTTTTTATATTTCTAAATCCTTTACTTTTATTAAAAACACAGAAACAACCAAGATATCTCGGCAATTTCTGTATTTCCTTTAATTATATAATTATGCATTTTTACCGCAGCACTGCTTATACTTTTTACCGCTACCGCAAGGACATGGAGAATTCGGATAAATTTTTGCGGTTTCTCTTTTCTTAGGAGCCTTAGTTACGGTGTCATCCTTATTGGTGCCCGTAACCTGAATTACTTCTTCTCGCTCCACCTTCTGCTCAACTCTTACACCGAACAGCATACGAACGGTATCTTCTCTTATAGCGCGTGTCATATAATCAAACATATCAAAGCCCTGCAGCTTATATTCCACTACCGGATTTTTCTGACCGAAAGATTGTAAACCTATACCCTGACGAAGCTGCTCCATATCGTCAATATGCGTCATCCATTTCTGATCAATTACCTTTAATAAAATTACACGCTCTATCTCTCTTAAATGCTCAGGCTCAGGAAATTCGGATTCCTTTTTTTCATAAAGCCTTGTCGCCTGCTCTTTTAAAGTCTGCTTAAGCTGTCCCTTATTTTTATTTTCTATGTCCGTTTCTACAATAGGTGCAAGCGGTATTATATGTAACAGCAGCTCATTTAATCCGGCTAAGTCGAATTCGGAGCTTAACTGATCCTCTCCGATAATGGAATCAACACTGTCGTCTACCACATCCGCAATCATTCTATAGATAACATCACGCATATTTTCGCCGTTAAGCACCTTTTTACGCTCCGCATATATTATCTCTCTTTGGTCATTGTTTACCTGATCAAACTCAAGCAGATTCTTTCTTATGCCGAAATTGTTTCCCTCTATCTTCTTTTGAGCCTTCTCGATAGCATTAGACAACATTTTATGCTCTATCTGATCGCCCTCTTCAACTCCCATTGTCTTAAATAAGCTCATCATTTTTTCAGAACCGAAGAGTCTCATAAGGTCGTCCTCAAGCGAAATATAAAATCTTGATTCGCCGGGATCTCCCTGTCTTCCTGAACGACCTCTAAGCTGATTATCGATACGCCTTGATTCGTGACGTTCCGTACCTATAATCTTAAGTCCTCCTGCCGCCTTTGATTCATCATCAAGCTTAATATCAGTACCACGACCTGCCATATTGGTAGCTATAGTAACGGTTCCATGAATACCGGCTCTTTCTACTATCTCCGCCTCCATCTCGTGAAACTTTGCATTCAACACGCTATGTGGAACTCCTCTTTTCTTAAGCATTGTGCTTAATAATTCAGAGGTGTCGATAGTAATAGTACCCACCAGAACAGGCTGTCCGCTCTCATGAGTTTCAACTATTTCATCGCATACAGCTTTAAACTTCTCTTTTTTAGTCATATATACGGCATCGTTATGATCTTTTCTTTGAATAGGCTTGTTGGTCGGAATTTCAATAACGTCCATTCCGTAAATGTCTCTAAATTCCTTTTCTTCTGTAAGAGCAGTACCGGTCATACCGCATTTTTTCTTATATTTATTAAAAAAGTTTTGGAATGTAATGGTGGCTAAAGTCTTGCTCTCACGCTTAATCTTTACCTTCTCCTTTGCCTCAATGGCTTGATGAAGTCCGTCAGAATATCTTCTTCCGTTCATAATTCTTCCGGTAAACTCATCAACAATCAAGACCTCGTCATCCTTCACCACATAGTCCTTATCCCTGTGCATAAGGTTATTGGCTCTTAGAGCTAAGATTACATTATTTTGTATTTCAAGATTTTCCGGATCTGCCAGATTCTCAATATTAAAATATTTCTCAACCTTTGCTATTCCCTCGGCAGTCAGATAACATAGCTTATCCTTTTCATTGACAATATAATCTCCGGTTTCTATTATCTCCTCGCCCATTAAAGCCACCATTTTGCTCATTTCCTGACTTGCCTCACCGCGCTTTAACTGACGTGCAAGAACATCACAAACCTCAAACAGTTTTGTGGACTTTCCGCTTTGACCCGAAATGATAAGCGGAGTACGCGCCTCATCAATCAAAACGGAATCAACCTCATCTATGATAGCATAGTGCAGCTCTCTTTGAACCAACTGCTCCTTGTAGATGACCATATTATCTCTCAGATAATCAAATCCGTCCTCATTATTGGTAACATAGGTGATATCACAGGCATAAGCGGCTCTTCTTTCGGGGCTTTCCATATCATTTAAAACGACGCCTACAGTAAGTCCCATAAACTCGTGAACCTTGCCCATCCACTCGGCATCACGCTTTGCCAGATAATCATTGACGGTAACTATATGCACGCCCTCACCCTCAAGAGCGTTTAAGTATGCCGGCAGGGTGGATACAAGCGTCTTACCCTCACCTGTTCGCATTTCGGCAATTCGTCCCTGATGCAAAATCACTCCACCTATAAGCTGTACCCTATAAGGCTCCATATTCAGCACTCTTCGTGCAGCCTCTCTAATTGACGCATAAGCCTCTATAAGAATATTGTCAAGGGTTTCCCCTTTCTTAAGTCTTTCTTTAAATTCAACAGTCTTATGTCTTAAATCCTCGTCAGATAAAGACATCATTTCCGGTCTTAAATTTTCAATAGCGTCAATAGTTTTTCTAATTCTTCTAAGCTCATGCTCACTATGTGTGCCAAATAATTTGCTTCCTAAACCCATTTAATAATTTTCTCCTAATTTTTATCCTGACTCGAAGCTTAAAATTCCGGCTCAATTAAGCCATAAGCTCCATCTTTTCTTTTATAAACGACGTTTACTTCCTCGGTCTCCGCATTAAAGAATACATAAAAATTATGTCCCAATAGTTCCATTTGAACACAGGCATCTTCCGGATACAAAGGCTTGCAGTCGAATCTCTTGTTTTTGACTATCTTAATTTCGTCCTCATTTTCATTATAATCGTTGTCGATAAAT
>JBGZAX010000028.1:0-25595 GCA_041844335.1 Lachnospiraceae bacterium | reverse complement strand
ATTAATATAATTTTTTGTGCCGCCGGAAAATGGTGACACATAAGCTGTTTTTGCAGGGAGAAGTCAGCCTAAAATGATAGCCTTGACATTTTAAGAAAAAAACGTTTATACTCATATTGCCGAATAAGGTTGCTGATTAATTAAGGGGTTTCAATAAGAAAGGATTTTGAATGATAACATATTCATTTTCAGATAATGATAATGATCCGCTATATGAACAGCTTTATAAAAATATAAAAAAAGACATATTACAGGGAAAACTCAAGTCTAATGAAAAGCTGCCGTCAAAGAGGAGTTTTGCAAAAAATTTAAGCTTAAGTGTTATTACTGTAGAAAATGCCTATAGCCAGCTATTGGCGGAGGGTTATATATATTCACTTGAGCGTAAGGGCTTTTTTGTTTCCAATATCCAAAAATTAGAGATTGCAGACAAAAAGCCGTCATTAAAAACAGAAAAAAGAAAGGCGGAGCCTGAAGAAGACTCGATTATTGCGGATTTTGCCAGCAACAGGGCGATAAAAGAGAGGTTTCCGTTTACCGTATGGGCAAAACTTATCAGAGAGTGCCTGTATGATTATCAGGAGAGTCTTTTAGGAGATTTAAATAGCGGGGGTTCTATGATACTGAGAGAGGCTATAGCTAGGCATCTGCTTGAATTCCGGGCAATGAATGTCTGTCCGGAGCAGATAATAATAGGAGCCGGTACGGAATATTTGTACGGTCAGCTGGTGCAATTATTAGGGCATGATAAGGTTTATGGAGTGGAGGATCCCGGTTATTTAAAAAGCGTTCAAATCTATAAAGCGAATTCCGCAAGGTTAAAATACATAAGCTTTAACAGAGACGGTATAAATATTAAGGAGCTTGAGGAAAAGGGAGTAAATATTGCACATACCTCGCCCTCACATCAGTTTCCTACAGGAATGGTTATGCCTATCGGCAAGAGATATGAACTGCTTAGCTGGGCAGAAAGGGATAGTGAGCGCTATATAATAGAGGATGACTATGACAGCGAGTTTCGTATGGCAGGTAGACCGATACCCACACTCCAAAGCATAGACACTATGGAAAAGGTGATATATATGAACTCCTTTTCAAAATCAATTACAAATGCTCTTAGAATAAGCTATATGGTTTTACCCGAGCATTTACTTGCAGTTTATAATAAAAAGTTGAGTTTCTACACATGCCCTGTTACAACGATGATACAATTATCACTTGCACGCTTTATAGATCAGGGATATTTTGAAAAACACATAAACAGGATGAGAAACTTTTACAGAAAACAGAGGAATTTTTTGTTGGAGCTTATTAAAAACAGCGAAATGTCAAAATATGCCGTGATTTCTGAAGAGGATGCAGGCTTACATTTTTTATTGCATCTTAAAATAGATTGTTCCGACATGGAGTTCAAGAACAGAATGAGAAAGAGAGGTATAAGGATTTGTGCCATTTCTGAATATTATCAAAGCTCAAATAACAGTCATCAGAATGATTTTGTAATAAATTATTCATCCTTAACCAAAGATAAAATGAAAATGGCAGTCAAATTGTTGAATGAAGAGGTGCTTTCAGTTAAGCGCACAGATAGCGCCCTTGATATTTAATTAGCAATAATTGCTCTTTACAATGATAGGTTTTTGGTGGTATAATGAAAATGGCTGATGATGTAAAGATGGATAGGAGTATTGATGACGGATAACTTAAAAAGCGGATTTGTGGCTATTATAGGCAGATCAAATGTGGGGAAATCTACACTGATGAATTACATAATAGGATACAAAATAGCTATAGTAGCAAATAAGCCGCAAACAACCAGAGGGAAAATACAGACTGTCTACACGGAGGATAGAGGACAAATAGTGTTTCAGGATACTCCCGGGGTGCATTTGCCTAAAAACGAGCTTTCAAAAAGGATGATGTTCGCCGTTACAAATTGTATAAATGATGCCGATATGTTACTTTGGTTAGTGGAGCCGAACAGTTACATAGGAGACAGAGAAAGAGATATTGCAAATCTTATACGGGATACAAAAAAGCCTGTAATCTTGGCTATAAATAAATGTGATAAATTGCAAAACACCATGGTTCTGCCTATAATTGATGCTTATAGAAGGCTCTATGATTTTGATGAAATTATCCCTATTTCAGCCAAAAACGGAACAAAGGTCAGCGAGCTTTTGGATTCCATATTTAAATATCTACCTTATGGTGATAAATTCTATGATGATGATACATTAACTGATCAGCCGATCAGGCATATAGTGTCGGAGCTGATAAGAGAAAAGGCACTGAGACTTTTAGACAAGGAAATACCGCACGGAATAGCTGTTTATATTGATAAAATGTACGACACCAAAAAGGGCACGTTGACCAATATTGAGGCTACTATTGTATGTGAAAAAAATTCGCATAAGGGCATAATAATAGGAAAGGACGGTTCAATGCTCAAAAGGATAGGCAGCTTGGCAAGAGTCGATATAGAAAAGCTTGTTGAAAATCAGGTAAATTTAAAGCTTTTCGTAAAGGTGCGTAAGGATTGGAGAGATAACAATACTCATATTAAAAGCTTTGAGCTTTTTACGGATTAGAGAGTTTTTAAGTCGGATTTTTCGGCTTATTATAACAAAACAAAATATTATTTGAGGAGGAAAAAAGATAATGAGAGAAGTATATGTGGTAAGCTGCTGCCGTACGGCAGTGGGTAGCTTTGGCGGATCATTAAAAGATATTCCTGCGGCAAAACTGGGAGCTACCGTTATAAAAGAGGCACTGAACAGGGCAAATGTAAAGCCTGAGTGGGTAGATGAAACAATATTCGGTAATGTATTATCGGCGGCTCTTGGACAGAACGTTGCAAGGCAATGTGCATTGGGAGCGGGTATTCCTATAGAAAAACCGGCATACAGTATAAATATGGTGTGCGGTTCAGGACTTAAAAGTGTTATGGAAGCGACATCAGCTATAAAGGCGGGAGATGCTGAAATTATTGTGGCAGGCGGTACAGAGAATATGTCATCTGCTCCTTTTGCACTTCCTGCGGCGAGATGGGGTGCAAGAATGGGCGACGGCAAGATGGTTGACGTTATGATAAAGGACGGACTGTGGGATGCTTATAATAACTATCATATGGGAACCACGGCTGAAAATGTATGTGACGAATACAATGTTACACGTGAGGATTGCGATAATTTTGCATTATCTTCTCAGCTTAAGGCTGAGGCGGCTATAAAGTCCGGCAGATTTGCAGACGAAATAGTTCCTGTAACTGTAAAGGTTAAAAAACAGGAAGTGGAATTTAAGGTAGATGAGTACCCTAAGGCGGGAGCTACTATTGAGGGGCTACAGAAATTAAAGGGAGCGTTCCCTAAAGGCGACGGAACACAGGGTGACAGAGTGACGGCGGGCAACGCATCAGGTATAAACGACGGTGCGGCTGCTTTTGTGATAGCAT
The DNA here is from genome assembly GCA_041844335.1 of Lachnospiraceae bacterium. Classification (GTDB taxonomy): domain Bacteria; phylum Bacillota; class Clostridia; order Lachnospirales; family Lachnospiraceae; genus CAUUFM01. Next base: position 22,141 of record JBGZAX010000028.1, on the reverse strand, counting down.
CTAAGGAAGCTGTGGAAAAGTACGGATTAAAGCCTATGTTTAAGGTGCTGGCTTATGGACAGGGCGGTGTTGATCCTAAAATCATGGGTGTTGGACCGGTAGTGGCAACTAAGGACGCATTAAAGAAAGCGGGTCTTGAGATTAAAGATATAGACCTTATTGAAGCAAACGAGGCATTTGCCGCACAGTCAGTTGCGGTTGCAAAAGAGCTGGGCTTTGATATTGAAAAGGTAAATGTAAACGGCGGTGCTATTGCTATAGGTCACCCGATCGGAGCATCAGGCGGAAGAATAGCCGTTACATTAATGCACGAGATGTTGAAGAGACCGGAAGCTAAGAGAGGTCTTGCTACACTTTGCATCGGTGGCGGAATGGGCGTTGCCTGCATATTTGAAAAATGTTAATTATTTAACCCTATATATTATAAAAGCCAAGTGGGTATATACTTGCTTGGCTTTTTTGGATTATTTATTTTGAGGATAGTATGTTTTTGAGTGATGAAGAGACTTTGGGGATAGTTATCGATTCCGCCAACGTAGGAGAATATGATAAAAGGCTGGTGCTGTTGACTGCAACATTAGGGAAGATTACCGCATTTGTAAAAGGGGCAAGAAGACAAAACAGTCCTTTTTTGGCTACTGCAAATGTATTTTGTTTCGGCACGTTTTTTTTAGGTAAGGGAAAGGACAGCTACTACATAAATAAGGTTGAATCGATAAAATTTTTCGATGAACTTCGTAATGATTATTTGGGAGCCTGTTACGGTGCTTATTTTCTTGAATATACAAACTATTTCACATCCGAGGGCTTAGAGGCAAAGGGAATAATTCATCTGCTCGTTATGGCTTTAAAAGCCTTGAGTAATAAGGAATTGGACAATGAGCTCACACGAATGATATTTGAAATGAAAATGTTTGCATATGCGGGAGAATATCCGGAGGTGAATAATTGTACGTATTGCGGAGTTCCTACCTCAAATGCGGCATTTTCTTTTGAAAGAGATGGAATAGTCTGCAAAAAATGTTATGAAGAAAAAGGGCGCGGTAGATCCCTGGTGTATTTAAGTCCCACCGCAATATATACCATGAAGTTTATTTTATCCACCAATCCTCAAAAGCTTTTTTCTTTCAGGCTTAAGGACGATGTAAAGGCTGAGCTTGAGCATTTTGTGGAGGATTTTAAGTATAAGCATATTGATAAGGAATTTAAGTCACTTAGGGTTTTAAAGGAAGTGCTGAATGGAACGACAAATTATACATAAGCCCTTGACAAAGTTTTCCATTTACGATATTATTATTTGATGACAGTTCGCTTAAAGGAGTATTTTAAATGGCGTTTGATAGTCTGACAACGAAATTACAAGATATATTCAAATCCTTAAGAGGCAAGGGTGTACTTAAAGAGGCTGATGTAAAGGCTGCTCTTAGAGAAGTGAAGCTTGCTTTGCTTGAGGCGGATGTTAATTTTAAAGTTGTCAAAGGCTTTATAAAATCCATTGAAGAGCGAGTGGTCGGAACAGATGTGCTGGAGGGATTAAACCCTGCACAGACTGTTATAAAAATAGTCAACGACGAATTAATAAAGGTTATGGGCGAAGAGGCGAAGCTTGAGCTTAAGCCGGCCGGTGAATTAACCGTCATTATGGCGGTCGGCTTACAGGGAGCGGGTAAGACTACCACGGTAGCCAAGCTTGCAGGCATTTTGAAGGGAAAGGGAAGAAAAACTCTTTTAGCGGCTTGCGATGTTTATAGACCCGCCGCTGCCACACAGTTAGAGATAAACGCTAAAAATGTGGGAGTTGAGGTTTATAAGGAAGAACACAAGGATGCAGTCTTAATAGCCCGAAATGCGATCAAATATGCAGATGAAAAAGGCTTTAATACGGTTATAATAGATACAGCCGGACGGCTGCACATCGACGAAGAAATGATGGGAGAGTTATCTCATATCAAGGAAAATGTAGATGTATACCGGACTGTTCTTGTAGCTGACGCAATGACAGGGCAGGATGCAGTAAATGCGGCTGCCGTCTTTAATGAAAAGGTCGGTATAGACTATGTGATTTTAACCAAGCTTGACGGCGATACCAGAGGCGGAGCGGCATTGTCCATTTTGTCCGTTACCGGAAAACCTATTATATATGTGGGAATGGGAGAGAAACTTTCCGATTTGGAGGAATATCATCCCGACAGAATGGCGTCAAGAATACTTGGAATGGGTGATATGATAAGCTTTATTGAAAAGGTGCAATCTGAGATTGACGAAAATAAGGCTAGAGAATTGGAACAAAAGATTAAAAAGTCGGGCTTTGATTTTAATGACTATTTGACCAGTATGAACCAGATGAAAAAGCTGGGCGGTTTTAAATCCATACTGGGCATGCTCCCTATGGGAGGTAATGCACAGGCATTAAAGCAGCTTGAAGATGTGGACGAAAGCAAGCTTGACAGGACAGAGGCTATTATCCTGTCTATGACAAAAAAAGAAAGAGAAAATCCCGATATCCTCAATCCTTCAAGGAAGTTCAGGATAGCCAAGGGAGCCGGAGTGGATATTTCCGAGGTGAACAGGCTTGTAAAGGGATTTGAACAGTCAAGGAAGATGATGAAACAGATGTCCGGAATGATGAAGGGTAAAAAAGGCAGAATGAAGTTGCCTTTCTAAAAATAGCAAAATTATAATATTATTTCGTTTTTGGAGGAGTTATTAAAAAATGGTAAAGATTAAGCTAAGAAGAATGGGAAAGAAAAGAGCACCGATTTATAGAATTGTCGTAGCTGATGCAAGAACGGCAAGAGATGGAAAGAGTATTGCCGAAATCGGAACATACGATCCCAACCTTAACCCAAGTGTTTATAATATAGACGAGGAGCAGGCTAAGAAATGGATGTCTAACGGAGCGCAGCCTACAGAGAGAGTGGAAAAGATATTCAAATTAGCCGGAATACTTTAATTTTTAATTAATATAGAAAAAGAGGGCGTATGGTAAAATTAGTGGAGGATATTGCCAAGGCCTTAGTGGACAATCCTGATGAAGTAAGGGTTACACAAAGGCAGGATAAGGATGTGACTATTATTGAGCTGCATGTATCGGACGAGGACATGGGGAAGGTAATAGGTAAGCAAGGCAGAATAGCAAATGCAATGCGTAGCATTATCAAGGTGGCTGCCATTAAAAATAATGAAAAAATAGGTCTTGATATAATAGGCTGATAATTACTTTTAAGCAGATTAGTGATATTCATTAGTCTGCTTGTTTTTGATTTTAAAATTTATGGTGAGTTATGCAGGAAGAATTTAGGGTAGGTGTTATAAGCAACACACACGGAGTAAAGGGAGAGCTTAAGGTTTTTCCGACAACAGACGACGTGACGAGATTTAAAAGTCTAAAAAATATAAGGCTTGTGGGAAATAAAAAAGAGCTTGAGGTGGAGATAGAAAATGTCAGGTTTTTTAAGAACATGGCTATAATTAAGCTTGCAGATTACGATGATATAAACGACGTTATCGGATTTAAAGGTATGGATATCATTATAGATAGACAAGATGCGGTGAAATTAAAGGAAAACGAATATTTTATATCGGATATAATAGGGGCAAGAGTGAGGCTTGAAGACGAAAGAGAACTGGGAACGGTAAAAAATGTGATAATGACGGGAGCCAATGAGGTATTTGAGATAGAAAGTGATATCTACGGCTCTGTTTTGGTGCCATCTATTAAAGATTGTATAAAAAAGCTTGATGTAAAAAACGGTTTGTTGGTGGTATCTTTACTTGACGGAATGCTGAATGAGCCGTTGAAAAAGATAAAAGAGGAAGAAAAAGAGTGAAAGTGACGGTTTTATGCCTGTTTCCCGATATTATAGAAGGTTATTGTAAAGAATCTGTTATAGGAAGGGCTATAAATGATGACAGATTTAATCTAAGGGTCATAAACATCAGAGATTTTTCGGACAATAAGCATAAGAGGGTGGACGACTATCCATTCGGGGGAGGTTGCGGTATGCTTATGCAGGCTGAACCCGTTTTTAGAGCATACGAGTTCATAAAGGATGAGCTTTCGGAAAATCACAGAGTATTTTGTACCTCACCTTGGGGCAGGACTTTTGACAATTCATACGCAAAGGAAATATCGACATTTGAAGATATTGTGATTATATGCGGACATTATGAGGGCATAGATCAAAGGGTTTTAGATCTGATAGTCACCGACTATATTTCTATAGGAGATTTTGTTTTAACCGGAGGAGAGCTTGCGGCTCTTGTGATAATTGATGCGGCGGCAAGATTTCTTGAGGGGGTGCTTGGAAATGACAGCTCCTCTCATAATGACAGCTTTTCCGAGGGTCTGTTGGAACATCCGCAGTATACAAGACCTGCGGTTTGGAGGGGCATAGAGGTTCCGGAGGTGCTTTTGTCGGGGCATCATAAAAAGGTGGCGGAATTTGAGCACAAGATGTCTCTTGAGACGACATTAAAATACCGTCCCGATTTGCTGAAAAAAATAGAGCTTTCAAAGGCGGAGCTTGATTATATAAATGAAATTAAAAATAGAGAGGGTTTGTATGAGTGAAAAGAGTTTTTTAGACAGGACCATGATATTGATAGGAGAAAACGGCATAAATAAGCTTAAAGGCTCTCACATAGCTGTGTTCGGTCTTGGGGGAGTGGGAGGCTATGCCGCAGAAATGCTTGTGCGATCCGGTATAGGAAAAATAAGCATAATAGACCATGATGTCTTTGACTGTACAAATATAAACAGGCAGATATTTGCGCTTAATACGACCATGGGATTTAACAAATGCAATGTGGTTAAGGAAAGACTGAACAACATAAATAGCGAATTGGAGATAAAATCCTATTCGCTATTTTTTAATGAAGATAATAAGGATAAAATTGATTTTTCCAATGTGGATTATTGTATAGATGCAATAGACAGCTTAGGATCAAAGATTGCCCTGATAAAAATGTGTCAGTCAAAAAATATTCCCATAATAAGCAGTATGGGCACAGGCTTCAGGATAGACCCTACAATGCTAAAGGTTTGTGATATCTACGAAACGAAAATCTGTCCTATGGCAAGGATTATGAGATCATTATGCAAAAAAAATGAAATAGACGGTTTAAAAGTGGTATATTCAGGAGAAAAGCCTTTAAAAGCAGTTGATAACGGAACTGATAACGGAGACGCCCCACGTAAGATAATAGGCAGTATGGGTTTTGTGCCCGCAGCAGCAGGAATATTACTTGCAAATACCGTTATCAGAGAAATTTTAGAAATATGAATGCTTGCAATCTAAGATAAATATTTATGCAAATTGTCAAATTATGTGACATTAATTCGGGGCAAATCTAAATTATTAAAAATTTATTAAAAAACGTCGATTTAATATAATGAATATCTGTTTAATATAGGTTTTAGCAAAAATGAAACAAATATTTTTAAAAAGCGAACAAAAATATCGGTTATTTTTAACAAAAAAACATTTACATATTTGTGGGAAATGACATAAAAATTCGGGGGGGGGGGGGGGCGAAAAAATTTGTATGTTATGCATAACTAATTTGACAATTCATATTATTTGAATTATAGTTAAATTAACATAAAGGGTTCTGGAGGGATGAATAATGCTTAAAAAAATGAAGATCGGAAAAAGGCTGATTGTGTCATTTGTAGCGGTAGCTATGTTAGCCAGCTTGGCAGGTATAGTGTCTGTTTTGGTTATGAGGAATATTGACACAAAATATTCGGAGGTTCTTGTTAATGACGGATTTTCTCAAGGCGATATAGGGGAGGCTATGTTATGTATCTCTGAAGCACAAAAAAGTGTTGGAAATGTAGTGAGCTTCACCGATCAGGTGTTAATAGATAGTGAACAGCAGAGTTATGAAAAATATTTGGCGAAATTTGAAGCAATCATACCCGAGCTTGAAAAAGTCTGTCTCAAAAAGGGCAGGGAAATATTGGAGAAATCAGTAGCATCTGAGCAGAAATGGGCAGAAGCGGTTAATAAAGTATTAGAAGTAGGAAACACCACAGATCCTGTAAGGACGGCACAGGCTCAAAAAATGATGATGGAAGAAGTAAATCCTGTTTATGAGGAAATGCTGAATAATTTTAGAGAGCTGATGGATTACAAGGTGACAAAAGGAGATAACCTGAGTACACAGCTGAGTAACGATTCTAATATTTCCATATTATTTGTTACAGTAATTATTTTGATTGCTTTGGGTGTTTCGGTATTATTGGGAATAAAAATATCCGTCGGTATTTCAAAGCCGATCTCTCGTTGTGTGGAGAGGATAGAGCTTTTGGCACACGGAAACTTGACTGCCGACGTGCCTACTGTAGATACCGAGGACGAGGTAAAGGTATTGGCGGAGGCGACTGCAAATATATGCAGGAATCTGAGACTTACAATTGAAGATATATCAGCAGGATTGGCTGAAATGAGCAACGGAAACTTTGTCGTTAATAGCGCACACCCCGAGGTGTACGTGGGAGAGATTGTACCTCTTAAGACAGGTATTCAGGGAGTAATAGACGGCGTGACATCTTTAGTATCAGAGGTTACAAAGGCATCAGAGCAGGTACTCAGCGGAGCGGATCAGGTGAGCAACGGAGCACAGATCCTATCTCAGGGAGCCACGGAGCAGGCTGCATCTATTGAGGAATTGTCAGCCACTATAGCTGAGGTTTCAAAGAAGATAAATGATAATGCACAAAGCGCCCATGAGGCAAAGAGAGACTCGGATTTAGCGGCGGACAGCTTAAATAAGAGCAATGAAAGCATGTTGCAAATGGTCGATGCTATGAATGATATCTCCGATAAGGCTGGAGAAATCGGAAAGATTATTAAGACCATTGATGATATAGCATTCCAGACAAATATTCTGGCTTTAAATGCGGCGGTTGAGGCTGCAAGAGCAGGAGAGGCAGGAAAAGGATTTGCTGTAGTGGCTGATGAGGTAAGAAACCTTGCCGGAAAATCGGCAGAGGCTGCCAAGAACACCGCAAATCTTATAGCTCAGACTGTAAATGCGGTAGAGAGAGGCTCGGTGCTTGCGGATACCACAGCCAGTGCCTTAAAGGAAGTGGTTGCCGGAGTTCAGACGGTAGGAGAGGTTATATCAAATGTGAGTGTGGCATCAGATGAACAGGCTTCATCCATTAATCAGATAACTATTGCGGTGGATCAGATATCAAGTGTTATTCAGAGCAATTCTGCAACCAGCGAGGAGTCGGCTGCCGCATCTGAGGAGCTGTCAGCACAGGCAGGAATATTACAATCACTGATAGGTAAATTCACAATTCCGGAATTATAATGTTGTTAATCGGTTTTAATATTGTAAAGCATAAATAAACGCCTAATGGTATTGCCTTATTAAGGTGATACCATTAGGTGTTTTTAACATTATTTTCCGACTTCCTTAAGCATTGACTTATATCCGTTTATCAATATAGATATGTCCATGCTGACCGCAATTCCGTCAAGGTTGAGCTTTTTCATATCCTTTGCGATGTTCGCATCGTTTGCGTAGCACATCACGAATTTATTGTTGTCGTGGCAGGCTTTTATCACCCTTTTTACCGCCGCTTTGAACTCCTCATTATCAAACTGTCCCGGGATACCCATTGAGTTGGAAAGATCAAAGGGACCTATGAAAATTCCGTCAACACCGTCAGTTGCAGCTATTTCCTCTATAATATTTAAGGCTCCCACAGTTTCACATTGCGGAATCAGCCAGTTTTCCTTATTCATATATTCCATATAGGGAATAATTCCCTTTTTTGAAATCTCACTTTGTCCGTATTTGGCTATTCTCGGGAGGAAAAAGCCTCTTTCTCCAAGCGGCGGATACTTTGCCCAGTTCACCAGATTTTTTATTTCTTCAATATTTTCAATACAAGGCACGATAAGTCCGGCGGCTCCCACATCTAAGGACTTCAGAACGGCGGAGCGGCTGATTTCTTTAGCTCTTACAAAGGGTGTCAATTTATGCAGCTCTGCGGCTCTTACATAGGATACGGTGGTTTCGATATCTATAGGACCGTGTTCGTTATCAATAATGATAAAGTCAACTCCGGCAATACCTGCCGCTTCGACAGCTGTTTCTCCTCCAAGCTCATAAAATGAGCCGAGCAGCAGCTCCTTATTTTCAAGCTTTTGCTTACAATAATTAATCATAAAATCAACCTCCATAGATTATTTGCAGTATCATACTGTTATTCTAAATTTAACATAACCGTTTCTTTTTTGTCAAACACTTATGTGAATTTACACAAAAAAATCTTATTTGTTAATGAAAATTATAGAAAATTTGTAAGAAATTTTATAGGGTATAAAAGTTGCATTATTTTGCATAGTGTGTTATATTTGAATTGGTAAAAGAATACTTGTATTTAATAAAAGGGGATTGCTGATGACTCTGTTTATGAGATATAAAAAACATAATCAAATGTTTATTTTTTGAAGATACCACTTGCATTTGACCTTGCCGACTATCTGTCAGCGCGGTTAAAATATAAAGCAAGCCGGTATTCTTTTTATTTTTGGCTTTAAAAAATTTATGCCAAATGGCACACTACAACTTTAATTAAGGAGATGTTATGAAAAAAGTCGGAATTGTAATGGGCAGTGACAGTGATATGCCTATTATAGAAAAAACAATGGATACCTTAAGACAGTTCGAGGTACCATTTGAGGCTCACATCTATTCTGCACACAGAACACCGTTGATTGCGGCTGAGTTCGCTAAAAACGCTAAGGATAACGGGTTCGGAGTGATAATAGCGGCTGCGGGAATGGCGGCACATCTTGCAGGAGCTATGGCGGCTAATACTATTTTGCCTGTGATAGGTATCCCTTGTAAATCGTCTGTCCTTGACGGTATGGACGCACTCTTATCCACCGTGATGATGCCATCCGGAATGCCGGTGGCTACGGTAGCGATAAACGGCGGAACGAATGCGGCTCTTCTTGCGATACAGATGCTCGCAATAGAGGATGAAGCATTGGCGAAAAGGCTTATTGAAAAAAGAGAAAATGACGAAAAGGCAATTTTAGAAAAGGATGCAAAACTCAATTAAGTAAATAAAAATATTAAAGGAGAAAAACTATGCTTGAAAAAAGAGAACAGTTATATGAGGGAAAAGCAAAAAAGGTCTATGCCACAGATGATGCCGACAAAGTGATTGTATCATATAAGGACGATGCCACCGCATTTGACGGTACAAAAAAGGGAACTATTGCCGGAAAAGGCGTAGTAAACAATCTGATGACCAATCATCTGATGCAGCTGCTTGAGCAAAACGGAATACCCACCCATTTTGTGGAGGGCTTAAGTGACACCGACACGGTTGTAAAAAAGGTAAAAATTGTTCCGCTTGAGGTGATTATAAGAAATATTTCCGCCGGCTCATTTGCTAAGAGGTTCGGCGTTGAAGAGGGCATAGTGTTTGATGAGCCAACCTTTGAATTTTCCTATAAAAATGACGATTTGCATGATCCGCTGATGAATGTTTATCATGCTGTAGCATTAAAATTGGCTACAAAGGAGGAAATTGAAACCATCAAAAATTATGCATTTAAGGTAAATGAGGTGTTAAAACAATATTTCCTGAATATTGATGTAAAGCTGGTGGACTTTAAGCTTGAGTTCGGAAAGCTTGATGACGGCACTATTGTACTTGCAGATGAAATTTCTCCGGATACCTGTAGATTTTGGGATGTTAAAACAAATGAAAAGCTTGACAAGGATAGATTTCGTAGAGATCTCGGGAACGTAGAGGGTGCTTATCAGGAGATGATGAAAAGAGTATTTAATAAATAATTAAAGGAGCTGTAAAATGGGCGGTTTTTTCGGTGTCGTCGGTGATAAAAATGCGGCGGTTGATGTGTATTTCGGTACTGATTATCATTCCCATCTGGGATCTTCATTGGGTGGAATAGCTATGTATGATGAAAAGCTGGGATTGCAAAGGGCAATTCATCATATAGGCAGTACTCCCTTTAGAGCCAAGTTTGCACATGTTTTTGACGATATGCAGGGCAACAGCGCGATAGGCTGCATCAGTGACAAGGATCCGCAGCCGATACTTATAAGGTCAAATATCGGCACCTATGCTATTTGCACAATATCTGCGATAAATAATTCGGAAAGCCTTTTAAATAATTTTCTGGCATTCAGTGGCGGACATATAAATGCGATGACTGGGGGCAAGATAAATTCCACTGAGCTTATAGCGTCTCTTATAAACCAAAAGAGCAATTTTGTAGACGGGATAAAATTCGCACAGGAAAGAATAGACGGTACTGCGTCCATTATGATATTAAAGGACGATGGACATATTATTGTGGCGAGGGATAAATCAGGCAGATTGCCCGTAATGATAGGAAAAAACAAGGACGGATATTGTATTTCCTTTGAATCCTTTGCCTATCAAAAGCTTGATTATGAGGATTTTTTGGAGCTTAAGCCTGCCGAGATTGTGGAGATTTCAAGCTCCGGAACGGAAATTTTATCAAAGGGAGTGGATAAGAGCAGAATTTGCAGCTTTTTGTGGACCTATTATGGTTATCCCACATCTACATACGAGGGAATAAATGTAGAAATTATGCGGTACAAAAACGGACGTATCTTGGCAAGGCATGATAAAGAGAGTATAGATTTATCGCAAATTGATTATGTGGGAGGAGTTCCCGATTCGGGGACTCCTCACGCAATAGGATATGCCAACGAGAGTGGGCGCCCCTTTGCAAGAGCATTTATAAAGTACACACCGACATGGTCAAGAAGCTTTATTCCCTCGAACCAGAAAGACAGGCAGAGGGTTGCCAAGATGAAACAGATACCGGTACATCAGCTGATTACCGATAAAACGCTCTTACTTGTGGACGATTCTATTGTTCGAGGAACACAGATAGGAGAAACCGTAGATTTTTTATATGAAAACGGGGCAAAAGAGGTGCATATGCGATCCGCCTGTCCGCCTATTATGTATCCTTGCAGATACCTTAATTTTTCAAGGACAAATAGCGAGATGGAGCTGATTACAAGGAGAGTTATAGTAGAGCTTGAGGGAGACGAGGGTTTAAAATACATAGATGAATATAGCGACGAAAAAACGGAGCGAGGTAAAAATATGAGAAAAGCCATGTGTGAGAAATTACATCTTAAATCTATAGGCTTTCAGTCTTTGGGCGGTTTAATAGAGGCAATAGGTTTGGAGGAAAAAAATCTTTGCACGTATTGTTGGAATAAAAAGGAGTAGAAAATGCACGAAAAATCAAGTTCAGATGCATATAAGAACGCAGGAGTCGACATCACCGCAGGCTACAGGGCGGTTGAACTTATGAAGTCGCATATAAAAAGAACCGAGGTAAAAGGTGTCTGCTCAGATTTGGGTGGTTTCGGCGGTATGTTCGAATTGGATATCGATAAGATAAAAAGACCGGTTTTAGTGAGCGGAACCGACGGAGTGGGTACAAAATTAAAGCTTGCCTTTTTAGCGGATAAGCACGATACTATAGGCATTGACTGTGTGGCAATGTGTGTGAATGATATTATCTGCTGCGGAGCCAAGCCCTTATTTTTCTTGGATTACATCGCCTGCGGAAAAAATGTTCCGGAAAAAATAGAGCAGATTGTGAAGGGAGTCTGTGACGGCTGTGAAATGGCCGGAGTAGCTCTAATAGGCGGAGAAACGGCGGAAATGCCGGGATTTTACCCTGTAGATGAATATGACTTGGCAGGCTACAGTACCGGTGTTGTGGATAAGGATAAGATAATTGATAACAGCCTTATAGGTAAAGGTGATGTGGTGATAGGACTTGCATCAAGCGGTGTTCATTCTAACGGCTTTTCTTTAGTCAGAAAGGTTTTTGACCTAAATGATTACAGTAAAAAGGAGATAATAGATACTCTTTTAACTCCTACTAAAATCTATGTGAAGCCTGTTCTTGCCTTACTCGACGAGATAAGAGTAAAGGGGATTTCACACATCACCGGCGGCGGTTTTTATGAAAATATTCCGAGAATGATACCTGATGGTCTTTGTGCCAGAATCGATAAATCATCTGTAAGGATATTGCCTATATTTGAATTAATTCAAAAAACTGGAGGTATCAGTGAGCATGATATGTTCAACACCTTTAATATGGGGGTCGGAATGACCATAACAGTAGATAATAAGGATAAGGAAAGGGCATTGGAGATCCTTGCAAATGAGGGAGAAACGGCATATATAATCGGCGAAATAATAGAGAATGAAGATAAAATAATTTTAGTATAATCATAGGAGCGGCTATGAAACAGGCGGTAAAAAAGGAAAAGATAAATATAGCAGTGCTTGTATCAGGCGGAGGTACAAATTTACAGGCTCTAATAGACAGCGAGGTTATAAAAAGCGGAGAAATAAAGCTTGTGATATCAAACAGGGCTGATGCCTATGCAATAAAAAGAGCTGAAAAGGCGAATATAAAAGCAGAGATTGTGGACAAGGCAGGTTATCCGACCCCGAAAGAAAGAGAAGAAAAAATGCTTGAATTGTTAAAGGCGGCAAAGATCGATTTAATAGTTTTGGCAGGGTTTTTGAGTATTTTATCAAAGGATTTTATAAAGCATTATGAGAACCGGATAATAAATGTTCATCCATCCTTAATTCCGGCATTTTGCGGAAAAGGCTATTATGGGCTTATCGTGCACGAAAAGGTGCTTGAAAAGGGAGTAAAGATAACCGGAGCCACCACGCATTTTGTAAATGAGATAGCAGATGACGGAGAAATCATAATGCAAAAGGCGGTAAGGGTCTATAAAAACGACACCGGGGAAAAGCTGCAATTAAGAGTTATGAAACAGGCGGAACATGTAATTTTACCAAGGTCGGTGGAGCTTGTATCCGGACAGATATTAGGAGAAAGAGATGTTAAATAAGCCAAGAAATATAGAAGCTATATTAAAGGAAAACGATTATTTCGGAAGAGGAATAATAATAGGGCAAAGCAAGGATAATATAGCACTGGTATATTTTCTTACCGGCAGAAGTGAAAACAGTCAGAACAGAGTTTTTATAAATGAGGGTGAGAATCTTTTTACCAAGGCATTTGACGAAAAGAAAGTGGAAGATCCTACTTTAATTATCTACGCACCTATCAGACATATTGAAAATAAAATAATAGTAACCAACGGGGTACAGACAGACACAATTTATGAATACTTAAAAAAGGGCGCTAAATTTGAGGAGGCATTGTACACTCATACCTTTGAGCCTGACCCTCCTATCTATACTCCAAGAATAAGCGGGCTGATAGATATTGAAAACGGCAGCTTTTCTTATAAACTGAGTATCGTAAAGGCATCTGATGAAAATGCCGAGGCTTGCTATAGAAATTTCTTTAACTATGAGCCGATAGATAATATCGGACATTTTATTCACACCTATGAAAATGAAAACAACAATCCCGTTGCATTTACCGGAGAGCCTAAGAGTGTGATTATCCCTGATGATATTGACAGCTTTGCAAATTCGATCTGGGATAACTTGTTTGAAAAAAACAGGATTTCACTTTTTGTGGAATTTGTCAGCTTAAAGACTGGCAAGAAAGAAAAAAGAATGTTTAACAGGCATTTAATGTAAGGAGGATAAAATGAAAGAGTATAGCTTAAAGTACGGCTGTAACCCTAATCAAAAAATAGCAAAAATATATATGGATACGGATAAGGAGCTGCCTATCACCATATTAAACGGAAGAGTAGGGTATATCAACTTTTTAGATGCCTTTAATGCTTATCAGCTGGTAAAAGAGGTAAAGACCGCATTAGGAAAACCCTGTGCCACATCTTTTAAACACGTATCGCCAACCTCAGTCGCAATAGGAGAAAAATTATCCGATACTTTGAAAAAGGCTTATTTTGTAGACGATGTTAAGGATCTTGACAATTCTATGACAGCCTGTGCCTATGCAAGAGCGAGAGGAACGGACAGAATGTGTTCTTTCGGAGATTTCGTGGCTCTATCCGATAAATGCGATATAACGACGGCTGAGCTGCTTAAAAGAGAGGTATCGGACGGAATAATAGCACCGGCATTTGATCCGGAAGCTCTGGAAATACTGAAATCAAAAAAAGGCGGAAACTATGCGATAATACAGATTGATGAGAGATATGTGCCCGATGATATTGAGAAAAAGCAGGTATATGGAATCACCTTTGAGCAGAGCAGAAATAACAGTGTTATTACAAAGGATATTTTAAATAATATCGTGACAAGAAATAAGAATTTGCCTGAAAATGTAAAGGAAGATCTTGTACTGTCAATGATAGCTCTTAAATATACCCAGTCAAATTCGGTGTGCTTTGCTTATAATGGGCAAACCATAGGAATAGGGGCAGGACAGCAGTCAAGGATACACTGTACAAGACTTGCCGGAGATAAGGCTGATGTGTGGTTTTTGCGCCAGCACGAAAAGGTTTTAAATTTGCCGTTTAAGAGTGATATTTCAAGGGCAGTAAGGGATAATGTGATTGACGGCTACATAAATGAGTACGAGGAGGATGTGTGTGCTGACGATATCTGGCGGAATTATTTTACCGAGCAGCCGAAAAGACTTACAAAAGAAGAAAAAAACCTTTATTTATCCAAGATTGAGGGAGTGTCAGTGGGATCTGACGCATTTTTCCCGTTCAGTGATAATATAAAAAGAGCATATAGGAGTGGTGCTAAGTATATTGTAGAGCCCGGCGGATCTTTAAGAGATGATGATGTGATTGCAGCCTGTGACAAATTTGATATGGTGCTGAGCTTTACGGGACTTAGACTTTTTCATCATTGATTGTAAAGGAATATTGATATGAGAATTTTAGTAGTGGGTGGAGGCGGACGTGAACACGCCATTATAAAGAAATTAAATGAAAACAGCAGCATAGATAAGATTTTTGCCTTGCCGGGTAATGCGGGTATGACCGAGGCTGTATGCGTGGATATTAAATCCACAGATATAGATGCGGTTGTGAATTTTGCAAAGGAAAATGATATTGATTATGCAGTGGTGGCTCCTGATGATCCGCTGGTTTTGGGAATGGTGGATTCCTTGGAGGACAGCGGCATTGCCTGTTTCGGTCCCGGAAAAAGAGCTGCAATAATTGAGGGCAGCAAGAGTTTTTCAAAGAGCTTTATGAAAAAATATAATATTCCGACTGCTG
Source organism: Lachnospiraceae bacterium (assembly GCA_041844335.1). Classification (GTDB taxonomy): domain Bacteria; phylum Bacillota; class Clostridia; order Lachnospirales; family Lachnospiraceae; genus CAUUFM01. The sequence goes on along the minus strand of JBGZAX010000028.1, from coordinate 6,937 downwards.
ATTATGAGGTCTTTGATGATTCGAACCAGGCTCTAAGCTATATAAAAAGGCAGAGCTTTCCTATAGTCATAAAGGCGGACGGCTTGGCACTCGGAAAAGGGGTGATAATAGCGAACAGCCTGACAGAAGCGACAGATGCAGTAAACTCGATTATGGTTGATAAAAAATTCGGAAAGAGCGGAGACAGCATTGTGATTGAAGAATTTTTAGAGGGAATGGAGGTATCCATACTTGCGTTTACGGACGGAAATACTTTAATTCCTATGCTTTCATCAATGGATCACAAGCTGAGCGGAGATAACGATACAGGCACGAATACGGGAGGAATGGGAGCGGTTGCCCCAAATCCATATTATACCGATGACATCGCCGACGAATGTATGAGAACCATCTTTATTCCTACTATGGAGGGAATGAATAAGGAGGGTAGAAGATTTAAGGGCTGTCTTTATTTCGGACTTATGCTCACAAGAAAAGGGCCTAAGGTGATAGAGTATAACTGTAGATTCGGAGATCCGGAAACACAGGTGATATTGCCGTTATTAAAATCCGATTTGTTTACTATAATGCAGGCAGTTACACAGGAAAGATTGGAAAAATCCATGGTGGAATTTTCCGACAAAAGCTCCTGCTGCGTGATAATGGCTTCCGACGGCTATCCAAAGCTTTATGAAAAGGGTTTTGAAATAACTGTTCCAGGCAGTATAAGGGATAGGGTATTTTTTGCCGGAGCTGTAAATAAGGATGGAAAACTGCTTACAAATTCAGGCAGAGTTTTAGGAGCAACCGCGGTTGCCGATACCTTGGATTCGGCAATTAAGGAGGCATATAGCCTGGTGAGTAAGATAGATTTTGAGAATGCCTATTATAGAAAAGATATAGGGCAAAAGGCTCTAATGGCAAAAGGGAGGTAAAAATGCTATATCAAATTTTGGTAGAAAAAAGAGATGAATTTGCCGTTGAGGCAAAGGGGTTGTTTTCTGACATACATTCATTTCTTGGAATAAAGAGCGTGACGGGGGTGCGTGTATTAAACCGTTATTTTATAGAAAGTATTTCCGATGAATTATTTAAAAAAAGTATTAATACCATATTTTCAGAGCCGCCTATGGACAATGTATTTTTTGATCTTGATATTAAGGACGCAAGGCTTTTTGCGGTAGAATATCTGCCTGGGCAATTTGACCAAAGAGCAGATTCTGCAAGACAATGTCTTGAGCTGCTGTCAAATAATGAAAGCCCTACAGTACATTCATCAAAGATATATGCACTCTATGGAGATATCAGCGATGAAGAGCTTGAAACTATAAAAAAATATGTGGTGAATCCTGTAGAATCCAGAGTTTCAAGCCTTGAAAAAAGGCAATCCATTACCTTAAGCTATGATGTGCCGAGAGAGGTGGAGGTCTTGGACGGCTTTAATAATTACAATGACGGCGAGCTTGAAAAATTTCATAAGGAAATGGGGCTTGCTATGGATATTGAGGATTTAAAACTGTGTCAGGCATATTTTAAAAATGATGAAAAGCGTGATCCTGTTATCACTGAAATAAGAGTGATTGATACCTATTGGTCAGATCATTGCAGACATACCACCTTTAACACAATTTTAGATAGCATAAGCTTTGAAGATAAATTACTTCTTGATACCTATAATGATTATCTGAGCAAAAGAGCGGAGCTTAATATTGAAAAGCCGATTACTCTTATGGATATGGGAACAATAGCGGCCAAATATTTTAAAAAGAACGGAAAGCTTAACAATCTTGATGAATCAGATGAAATAAATGCCTGCACAATTAAGTGTGATATTGATGTTGACGGTAAGATTGAGCCATATCTGATACTTTTTAAGAACGAGACACACAACCACCCCACGGAAATTGAGCCGTTCGGAGGAGCAGCCACCTGTATAGGCGGAGCAATAAGAGATCCGCTCTCCGGCAGATCCTATGTTTATGCCGCAATGAGATTAACGGGAGCCGGAAATCCGCTTGCACAGATAGAGGACACCATGCAGGGCAAGCTTGCACAAAGAAAGATAGTCACAAAGGCGGCTGAGGGTTATTCTTCCTATGGAAATCAAATAGGCTTGGCTACCGGAATGGTGGATGAAATTTATCATAACGGCTATACGGCAAAGCGTATGGAAGTGGGAGCGGTGATAGCATCTACTCCTGCTAAAAAGGTAAGAAGAGAGAAGCCTGCGAATAATGATGTTGTGATTTTGCTTGGAGGAAAGACCGGTCGTGACGGAATAGGCGGGGCTACTGGTTCTTCAAAATCTCACAGCATAAAATCGGTCGACAGCTGTTCAGCCGAGGTGCAAAAGGGCAATGCTCCCGAGGAGCGTAAAATACAAAGACTGTTCAGAAATGAAAAACTCTGCCGCATGATTAAAAAATGCAATGATTTCGGAGCCGGCGGTGTATCCGTGGCAATAGGAGAGCTGGCGGACGGCCTGGATATCGATCTTAATAAAATTCCAAAAAAGTATGATGGTCTTGATGCGACGGAGCTTGCCATCAGTGAGTCGCAGGAGAGAATGGCTGTCGTGGTGGAAGAGAGCTGTATTGAAGAGTTTTTTAAAATTTGCGATACAGAGAATATAAATGCGGTTGTTGTGGCAAGAATCAAAGATGATGATTACCTGACTATGCGATACAATGATAAAAGGGTTGTAAATATTTCAAGGAAATTCCTTGATACGAACGGGGCAAAAAAGCATATAAGTGCTAAAGTAAGTAAGATTGCTTTTTATGAAAAACCGTTAAAACCGGGCTTTATGGAGAACTATTTTGATGTGATTTCAGATCTTAACGTATGCTCGAAAAAAGGTTTGACGGAACGCTTTGACTCTACCATAGGGTGTGGTACGGTATTAATGCCCTTAGGAGGTAAAAATCAACTGACTCCTATTCAGGCAATGGTTAATAAGGTGTCGGTTGAAAAGGGCGATACAAAGACTTGCAGCATAATGTCATGGGGTTACAATCCGTTTATCAGTGAAAAAAGCCCGTATAACGGTGCTTATATGGCGGTGCTTGAATCTCTGTGTAAACTGGTTGCGGTGGGTGCCTCTTATGATAATATTTATTTATCGTTTCAAGAGTATTTTGAAAAATTAAAGGATGAAAACAGCTGGGGGAAGCCGGTCGCGGCACTGCTTGGAGCATATAAGGCACAGATGGATTATGAAGTGGCTGCGATAGGCGGAAAGGATTCGATGAGCGGAACCTTTGAGGACATTTTTGTACCGCCTACTCTCATATCATTTGCGGTGACTACAGATAACATTGATAATATTATTTCTCCTGATTTCAAGGCTGCGGGAAATAGAGTGGTATATGTAAAACCTGAATTTGACGAAAATCGCTTGCCTGTCAAGGAGGATCTGATAAATATTTTCGTAAGGATAAATGAGCTCATTAAAGAGAAAAAGATAGTATCCGCCTATACATTGGGCTTTGGTGGAATAGCAGCCGCCATTTTTAAAATGGCGATAGGTAATTCTTTCGGGTTCAAATTTAATGACAACTTATCCGTAAATGAAATATTTGACGACAATTACGCATCCTTTATTTTAGAAGTGACAAATGATATTGATTTAGGTCGGGAAATAGGTGTTATTTGTGAGGATAAGACCATCTCTTATAAGGGAGAGGAGCTTAATTTAAATGACCTGTTTGATTCTTATGAGAGCAAGCTTGAAAGTATATATCCCTCAAAAGCGGTTTGTGAAGAAAAAAGAATAAAGAATTTTTCTTTCAATGAGGGAAAGATAATATCTCCAAGAATTAAAACGGCGAAGCCTAGGGTGATAATACCTGTATTCCCTGGAACGAACTGCGAGTATGACAGTGCTAAGGCTTTTGAAGAGGCGGGAGCTGATGCCAGGTTTTTTGTAATAAATAACTTAAGCTTTGAAAAAATAGAAAGAAGCATAGACGGCTTTACAAAGGAGCTTAAGGATAGTCAGATAATATTTATTCCGGGAGGCTTTTCAGCAGGAGATGAGCCCGACGGAAGCGGAAAATTTATTACGGCTTTCTTCAGAAATCCCTTGATAAAAGAGGGAGTATCCGATCTTTTGGATAATAGAGACGGGCTTATGGCAGGTATTTGTAACGGATTTCAGGCATTGATAAAATTAGGCCTTGTGCCCTATGGAAAGATTATTGATACGGATAAGAACAGTCCTACCCTGGCGATAAACAAGATAGGCAGGCATCAGTCAAGAATTGCAAGAATAAGGGTTGCTACAAATAATTCTCCATGGCTTAAGAATACGAAGGTAGGAGAAGTCTATAATGTGCCCGTTTCACACGGTGAGGGCAGATTTATTGCAAGTGACAGTCTGATAGACGAGCTTTGTCAAAACGGGCAGATTGCGACTCAATACGTGGATTTTAGCGGAAATGCCGGATATGATATAGGGCATAATCCAAACGGCTCTTTTTATGCGGTAGAGGGTATTGTATCAAAGGACGGAAGAGTGCTCGGAAAAATGGGACACTCTGAAAGAATAGGTTACGGTCTGTATAAAAATGTCTATGGCAATTATGATATGCAGATGTTTAAGTCGGCTGTAGAATATTTTGCCTAAACGGATTTTTTGAATAAACCTCAGGCACGCTTGCATTCGGTGATCAAAAATGTTCGCTGAATGCAAGCATGCCTATTTTAAAAATAATTATAAACTTGAATATTTTGATAAGGGTGAACAGGTTTGTTCGGGCAACGTAGAAAGTTTATGTAAAAATGTCACTTATCGAAGCTCTTCCATAAGCTTATTAACGGCACCTATCATACCTGCGTTATTTCCAAGCTTAGCCGTTCTTATATCAAGCCTTTCGATAAACAAAGGCATCGCCTTTTTCTTTATAAGCTTTGCTAAGGGATCTATAAAAAGCTCCCTTTGTTCGCTTATTCCTCCTCCTATTACGATACATTCTGGGTTAAAGATATGAATAAGCGACACAAGTCCGTCAGATAAATCCTCAAGCCACAGATTATATTCTTCGTTTATTTCTTTATTGTTAAGGTTTTCGAAAATCCATTTACCGGAAAGACGCCCATCTGCACTTAATTTTTTTGTCATTCTTGTAATCAATGCTTTAGTGGATGCGACAGTTTCGAATCTTACCCCGTTTGTTATCATCTGTCCTATCTCTGATGCAATTCCTCTGTCTCCTAAAAGAATTTCATCATTTACTATGATGCCTCCGCCAATTCCGGTACCTATGACCACTCCGACTATATTTTTGTAATTAATATCTCCAAGCCACTTTTCACCGATTATCATGCAGTTTCCGTCATTTCCCACATAGACGGGCTTGTTGAACTTAAGCCTGAGCTCTTTTTTTATTTCAGATCCGAGATAGTTTTTAATATGACCGGCAGATCCCGCAACCACTCCGCTTACACTGTCTATCTGTCCGGTTGCGGATACTCCTATGCCGACTATTTCATCATTACCTAAGAATTCCTCCGCCTTTTTAAGAACCGTTGTAAGTATAGGAGTTTCATAGTCGTCGAAGTTCACATTATGGGAAGCTTTTCTTGAAACCGTGCCCTTTTCATCTATTATTCCAAGCTTTACGGCGGTTCCGCCGATATCTATTCCTAAAAATTCAGCCATAATTTCTCCTATAATTTAAACTTAAATACTACTTTTCTGACGTTTTTACTGCCTTTAAAAATCTTCACTCTATGAGGATCATCTGCAAAAACTATTGCAAAATGTTTGCTGTCAAGACAGAAGGTTGTAAAATCATCCGTTTCGCCGAAAAATATATCCCTTTTTTCATCATAGGGAACGGTGACATTCAGGTGTTCCATATCGGTTATACCTATAGCCTCTTCTCCTGCTGCGGTTAAATGTATATCACCCCACAGCTTGTGAGCCTCAAAGGGATTTTTTTCTTCAGGGTCGATGGTATAATCCATCACATTTACATAGCAGAATTCTCCGATATCTATGCGACCTGTTTCAAGATTTGAAATATCATTAAGCATAATGAAATGGATAGCTTCATCAAGATTTTTGTTTATATTAAGATATCTTTTGATATCACCTATATTTCCAAGTATCATAGGTTCTTTAATACCAATATGTCATCTGCATTATACTTTGCCTTAATCCTTCTGAATTCGTCTTTTATGGCATTTATTTCAGCATCGCTCGGAGTTACAAACGGTCTTCTGACAAAGCCGGAGTCTACACCCATCCACTTTGTGCTTGCCTTTATTACCGCATAGTAGTCGCATTTTAATGATGCATCTATTATTGCAACAGCTATTTTTTGCAGTCTTTGAGCTTCATCCATTTTGCCTTCTTTTACATAATCATAAAGCCTTATAAATAAGTCGGGCATCATACTGTAAAATGATCCGATTAGTCCGTCTGCTTCATTAAGCAGACCTGAAACAGCCATTTCATCGGCTCCAGAATACACCATAAAGTCTTTTTTCAATTCCTTGCATTTGTAGATATCCTGATGTGTGCTGGCTGTATATTTTATGCCCTTTACATTTTCAAGAGCACTTAATCTCTTAATGAAATCAAAACCCATAAGTCCGGTTAAGGGCACATTATATACAATCATAGGAAGAGTACAGGCATCGGAGATGTCTTTATAATAATTATATATGTGATTTTCGTCAAATTTCCAATAAAAAGGAGGTACGGAGCTGATTGCGTCCGCTCCGGCATTTTCAGCATGCTTTGCAAGCTCTATTGAAAGCCTTGTAGAAATGGCTCCGATGTGCACTATCACCGGGATTCTTTGCTTTACCTCGTCAAGCACGATTTCAACCACTCTTTTTCTTTCATCAAGGCTCATTAAAAAGCCCTCTCCTGTGGAGCCTGTAAGATAGAGTCCGTTTACTTTTTGATTGATTAAAAAGTCTACAAGCTTTCTTATTCTGCTTTCGT
>JBGZAX010000027.1:0-15971 GCA_041844335.1 Lachnospiraceae bacterium | reverse complement strand
TGATAAAGGTCGGCGATAAGGTGATCAACATGGGCGGGGTCAAGGGAAACAACGTATATATTTACAAATATCTTGGAGGAGAAGCGGACTATATCTGTGATTTGTATAAGGTAGATCTGAAGACCGGCAAGCAGACCGAGCTGATCAAAGACTGTTCTTATATCAGACTGGGAGATAAGCACATAGCCTATTTTCCGAGTGCAGCAGACGTCACTCCAAGCCCCTTGTATATATGCGATTATTCCGGAAAGAATAAAAAAACCGTAGCCAGATTTACACAGAGCTTTGAATTCGTAGGAGAGAAATTGTATTATGGTGCATGTAATTCTTTGGAGGATTCGGACCTTACGATATATTCATATGATATAAACACCGGCAAAAGAAAAGCAGTCAGTAAAAAGAAGATATCAGGATATCCGAGTAAATTCACCGACAGTTATTTGGAGTTCTTTGATTTGGAAGGCTCCGATATGTACAGACTGGATTATTCATCCGGCAAAATAACACGAATAAAATAACAGTTAGAAATAAAATCAATAGGCTTTATGAGTGCAGCTGCGGATTGTTAATCCGACAAGTCTCTTATCCTTAGTCGGTTTGTTTTTTTGTGGTGGCTTAAACATAACATAGACTAACGGTTTTCGCATTATTTATTTTTGGAGTGTAACATATGTATTGTAATCCCACAATTTTAATTTTGCGTTTTATTTAAATCCTATTGACAAATAGAAGTATAGTATAGTATAATCTTGAAAGATATGACGAAAAAAAGGAGGTGTTTCGATAATGTCAATATGTCCTAAAAATAAACATTCAAAGGCAAGACGTGATAAAAGACGAGCAAACTGGAAGATGACAGCTCCTAATCTCGTTAAATGCAGCAAATGTGGCGAATTGGTATTGCAGCATAGAGTATGTAAGAAATGCGGCACATATAATAAAAAAGAAGTTATCCGGATGGATAATGATTAATACTGAATTTGAGTGCTCCATACTTTAGGTAGGGAGCACTTTTTTTATAAAATAAAAGGAGATCATATAGATGAGTATAATTGCGGTAGATGCTATGGGTGGAGATTTTGCACCCGATGAAATTATATCGGGGAGTGTTGAATCATTAAAACAGGGGAGTGACCATAGAATAAAGCTGTTCGGCAGGGAAGACTTATTAAAAGAAAAATTATCTGCCTTTGATTATGATAAAAATAGAATAGAGATAGTGAATACCACTGAGGTAATTTCTACTGCGGAATCGCCTGTAAATGCTATCAGGACAAAAAAAGATTCATCTATGGTCAGAGGCTTGACTGCTGTAAAAGAAAAGGGGGCAGTAGGACTTGTATCCGCCGGAAATACGGGAGCCTTACTTGCTGGAGGGCAGCTTATCATAGGCAGGATAAAGGGGGTAAACAGAGCACCTTTAGCCAATCTTTTGCCCACTAAAAATGGTAAAAATGTATTGATGCTTGATCTTGGCGCCAATGTGGATATAAAGCCGTTAAATATAGTACAGTTTGCAATTCTCGGCACAATATATATGCAAAAATATCTTAAGCTTGGCAATTTGCCTAAGGTTGGAATAATAAACATCGGGGCTGAAGAGGAAAAGGGTAATGCTTTGGTCAAGGACAGCTTTCCGCTTTTAAAAGAGTGTAAAGAGATTAATTTTGTGGGTAGTGTGGAGTTTTCAGATGTTCTAAAAGGCGATGTGGATATAGCGGTTTGCGAGGCGTTCGTGGGTAATGCTATATTAAAGACTATTGAGGGAACTGCCGACTTTTTATTGAAAATTCTTAAAAATGCCTTCATGGCTAATACCAAGACCAAAATAGGTGCCATGTTGGTAAAGAAAGAGCTGAAAAATGAGATGAAAATTCTGGATATCTCAGAATACGGAGGAGCGGTGCTTTTAGGGCTCAACGGTTTAGTGGTAAAGGTACATGGCAGCTCAAAGCATAGTGAGGTGAAAAATGCCATATTACAAGCGGCGGCATTTGATAAAAACGGAATAAATAAGGTTATAGAGGAAAACTTTAAATGATTGAGGGCAGTATAGACGCTAACTTATTAGCGGAGCTTGAAAATAAGATAGGCTACAAATTTAATGATAAAGAGCTTCTTATAAGAGCATTAACTCACAGATCATACGGAAACGAGAATAAACTGTTTCATAACATGAGCTACGAAAGACTTGAGTTTTTAGGCGATTCTTTATTGGGCTTTGTTACAGCTGATTATTTATACAAATATAGTCCTGAATTAAAGGAGGGCATGATGTCGAAATATAAAGCTAAGCTTGTATGTGAGGATGCATTAAGTGCAACAGCATCAAGGCTTTCTATCGGTAAGTATCTGCTTATGTCAAAGGGTACATTTATGACCGGCGGCAGAGAAAATAATTCTATTTTGGCAGACGTGGTTGAGGCGATTTGTGCGGCTATTTATCTTGATTCCAATATTGATAATGCTGTTAAATTTTTGTATGAAAATGTGCTCAATAATTTTTTAATTAATGAAATAGAAGAGGACAGCAAGTCAAGGCTCCAGGAATTATTGGCTGCCGACTTAAAAACTCCATCGTATAAGCTCTTAAGTCAGACAGGACCTGATCATAAAAAAAGCTTTGAAATGGCGGTTTTCGTGGATAATGTGGAATTAGGAAGAGGAGTCGGTTTCAGCAAAAAAGAGGCGCAAATGTGTGCGGCAAAAGCGGCACTTGAAAAATATAACCGAGTTGGAGAAAACGATGTATTTAAAAGCTATAGAGATACAAGGCTTTAAGTCCTTTGCAAATAAGATCAGGCTTGACTTTAATGACGGTATTACAGGAATAGTGGGTCCCAATGGCAGCGGTAAGAGTAATGTGGCGGATGCTGTGAGGTGGGTTTTAGGAGAGCAAAGTGCCAAGATTCTCAGAGGCTCTAATATGCAGGATATAATTTTCGCAGGAACCGCTCTCAGAAAACCGCAGAGCTATGCCTATGTGGCTATAGTTTTAGATAATAAAGATAGAGTGCTTAAGATTGATTTTGACGAAATAATCGTTGCAAGAAAGGTCTACAGGTCAGGTGAAAGCGAATACTTATTAAATAATTCCATTTGCAGATTAAAAGATATACAGGAATTATTTTACGATACCGGTATTGGAAAAGAGGGCTATTCTATTATAGGGCAGGGTCAAATAGACAAAATTTTAAGTGAGAAACCGGAAGAGAGAAGAGAGCTTTTTGACGAAGCTGCAGGAATAGTAAAATTTAAGAAAAACAAGACAGTTGCAATAAAAAAGCTTGAAATGGAAAGAGACAGTCTATCTCGTCTTAATGATATAATTTTTGAACTGGAGTCAAGGATACCGGCTCTAAAGCTTGAATCCGCTCATGCAAAGGAATTTCTTAATAAAAGAGATGAGCTTAAAAAAAATGAGATAGATTTTTTTAATTTAACGCATAAAAAAAGAAGTGTGGAATTAAATGAAATAGCGGAGAAATTAGAATTGGTGGAAACATCGCTTGACGAAAGTAATAAAAGATTAAATCTGGTTAAATCCTCTTATGAAGATAATGAAGAAAAAATAGACGGGATTGAAAAAAACTTAAGTAATCTGTCAAGCCTTGCAAATGATAAGGAAATAGAAAAAAACCAGTATGAGTCACAAATAGATTTAATCAATGAACAGATAAATACTCTTAATGAAAAGAGCCTTGACTGTGAAAATAGAAGTGTTGAAATTAAAAATTCAATTAAAGTAAAAAAAACCGAGGTATTTAGACTTGATGAAAAGGGAGAAAATATAATTAAAGAGTTTTCCAAAAAGAAAGCGGAAGTGGACTTGCTTCAGAGTGAGTTTTCCGATATTGCTGAAAAAATAGCAAGCTTCGTGGAGTCAGGCAATGAGCATACCGGGGAAATATTCAATCTGTCGGGGCAAATAAATGTATCAAGGGCAAATATTGAAAAAAATAATGAGCAAATAGAGGAGATAAGAGCATCTGTTTTATCTCTCGGAAATAAAAAAATCAAATTTAATGATGAGTTGATTGCGAAAAAAGAAGATCTTAAAAATAACACGGATTTATTAAAAAAAGCGGATAACGAGTTGAATGAATGTAGCAGCAGAATTATTGAAATCTCAAAAAGGCTTGAAAAATCAAAGAAGGCGGAAAATGATTTAAATATTAAAGCAAGAGAATTCGAAAAAAAAATAGATTTCAACAAATCAAAAATTAATATATATAAAAATATGATCAGCAATTACGAGGGATATTCAAATGCAATAAAAAAGATAATGGAAAATAAGGAGAAGGAGAAGGGCATTGTAGGTGTGGTTGCAGATATCATAGAGCTTGATAAAAAATATGAAACCGCTATGCAGGTGGCATTCGGAGCCAAACTGCAGAATATAATTGTAAATGATGAGCATATTGCCAAAAAGCTTATTAAATATTTAAAAGATAATAAGTATGGCAGGGCGACATTTTTGCCTATTAATAATATAGTGGATAATTCGCATAAAAATAATCAGATATTAAATGAAAAGGGTGTAATAGGCTACGCAAGCGATATTGTGAGAGCCGATATTTCATATAGAAATATTATTTCACATCTTTTAGGCACTTTAATATTGGTGGATGACATAGAAAATGCCACTAAGCTTTCGAGAAAATATAAGCAAACTCTCAGAATAGTTACTCTACAAGGGGAGCTTATAGCTGCAGGCGGCAGTATTACCGGAGGAGATTACAGGAATAATTATAATTTTTTAGGCAGAAAAAACGAAATAGAGGAATTACAGACAGAGCTTAATAATTTAGAAAGCTCTTTAAAAAAGATTATCGCTAAAAGAGATATATTAGTAGATGAAACGAAGAATTTAAATCAAAAATTATCTGCTTATAAAGAAAATGAGAGTGAAATAAAGCTCAATATTAATTCGTTATTATTAAATGAAAATGGATTAAAAAATATTGTAAATTCAGGTCAAAATTCGATAGAAGAAATTGATTTAGAATTAAAATCTAAAAATGAAAGACTTGAAATCCTGAATAATGAAAATGATAGGGAAAATATCACAATAGAAGAAAAATCTCTCATTATAGATGAATTAAATAAAAAAATGTCAGATATGAATGAAGAGAATGATAAATTAAATCAAGAAAGGCTTAACAAGGGCAGCATACTTGAGGACAAAAAAATAGAGCTTGCAAAGCTTGAGCAGGAAATAAACTTCGATAAGGAAAATCTTTCGAGAATAAGAAATGAAATATCGGAATTGGAAGATAATGTCAATAGGCTCGGCAGGCAGGCTGAAGGCGCAAGACTTGAGGCGGATAACAAGAAGGATGAAATAAAAGTCCTGAAGGAGATCATCTCAGAAAGCAAAAAGGCGCACAATGAGCATCTGAGAAATATAGATGAAAATACTAAATTAAAGGTAAAGCTTATAAACAGCAATAAAGAGCTTTTCAGAGAGCTTGACGGACTGAAAAACGAATATCAGGGTCTAAGAGATGAAAAAAATCGCTTAAACTCCATGAAAGAAAAGTCGGAAGGGATAATTGAGCAGCTGCTTGACTATATGTGGAGCGAATATGAGCTGTCTGCCGGAGAGATAAAAGAATATGTTTTAGACGAGAGCATAAGTCTGAATTCGGTAGAAAAAAATATAAAGACTCTTAAGAATGAGATCAAGGGATATGGGAATGTGAACATAGGGGCGATAGAAGAGTACAGAGAGTTAAGCGAACGGCTTGAATTTTTAACCAATCAAAAATCCGATATAGAAAGGTCTGAGGATTCTTTGGTTACACTTATAAAAGAACTGGATATAGGAATGACAAATCAGTTTAATGACAGGTTTAAAGACATAAATTCCAGGTTTGACAATATATTCAAAAAGCTCTTTGGGGGAGGAAGTGCAAATTTATGTCTTATAGATGAAGACAATGTTTTAGAAAGCGGTATCAGTATTAATGTTCACCCCCCGGGGAAAAAACTTCAGAGTATGCTTGTATTATCAGGAGGAGAAAAGGCATTGACGGCTATTGCCTTGCTGTTTGCCATACAGAGCTTAAAGCCGTCGATGTTTTGTTTGCTTGATGAAATAGAGGCATCTCTTGACGATTCTAATGTCGACAGGTTTGCAAATTACTTGAACAAGCTTACAGATCGCACGCAGTTTATAGTAATCACTCACAGAAAGGGTACAATGGAGGTGGCTGACAGTCTGTACGGCATCACCATGCAGGAAAAGGGTGTGTCTACATTGGTATCGGTCAGTTTGGTAGAAAAGGAGTTGAACTAAAATGGGATTTTTCGAAAATTTGTTTAGCGGATTAAAAAAGACAAGAGATAAGATAACAAGCAGCCTTAATTATCTATTTGCAGGCGGAGATATTGACGATGATTTTTATGATGAGCTTGAAGAGACTCTAATAATGTCCGATATGGGATTGGAAACCACTTCAGAAATTATAAAAATGCTGAAAGCAAAGGTTAAAGAAAACAAAGTAGTCGACAGAACAGTTTGCAGACAGCTTTTATTGGATGCTATGGTTGACGAAATATCATCTGAAAAGCCTGATAACGATAAATATCCGACCGTTATACTGCTTGTCGGTGTCAACGGAGTCGGAAAGACAACTACTGCAGGCAAACTGTCCGCAATTTACAAGGCAAAAGGAAAAAATGTGATTCTGGCAGCGGCTGATACATTCAGGGCGGGCGCAATAGAACAGCTCAAAATTTGGGCTGAAAGGGCGAATGTGGATATCATAAGAGGTAACGAGGGAGGTGATCCGTCTGCCGTGGTATTCGACGCCATTTCAGCAGCCAAAGCAAGAAATGCCGATGTTTTGATAGTGGATACGGCAGGACGACTTCATAACAAGAAAAATCTGATGTCCGAGTTATCTAAAATCAAAAAAATCATTGACAGAGAGTATTCAAATGCCGTGTGTGAGACCTATGTTGTATTAGACGGAACTACAGGACAAAATGCAGTTCAACAGGCTAAGGAATTTAATGAGGTGACCGCTCTTAACGGTATAGTTTTGACGAAATTGGACGGAACCGCCAAGGGCGGAATAGCTTTTGCGATTAAAAATCTTTTAAATCTGCCGATAAGATATATCGGAATAGGAGAGAAATTGGAAGATCTTCAGGATTTTGATGCCGTAGGCTTTGTAAAGGCTTTGCTTTTAAACGATGAGGACGAGGAAGAACAGGCTTTATAGTTAGGAGAAGTACAGTCAAATGTTTATTACAGTCGATAACATAAAAAAGAGCTTTGGTGACAGAACACTTATAAAAGACGGTTCATTCTTTGTGGACAATAAGGATAAAATTGGTATAGTTGGAGCTAACGGTACCGGGAAAACCACGCTCATACGTATGATTTTGGGTGAGGAAAATATTGACGGCGGAAGTATCAGCATATCAAAGAATCTTAAAATAGGTTATTTATCACAGTTGAACAACAGTGAAAATACGAATAATCTATATGAGGAGATAATTCTTGCAGATCCCTATATTCTTGAATTGAATGCCGAAATAGCCAAATTAAATGATTTGATGAATTCCTTGACCGATAGGGATGAGCTTAATAAAACAATAAACAATTTTACAAGATTAAATGAAGAATTTGAAAAAAATGACGGATATACCTATTTTTCAAGAGCAAGAGCAATATTAAAGGGATTGGGATTTGATGAAAGTGATTGTGAGAAAAAGGTAGGTATGCTGTCAGGAGGAGAGCTGACAAGATTGACTTTAGGAAAGCTGTTGCTTTCTCATAATGATATTTTAGTTCTTGATGAGCCCACCAACCACTTGGATATGGACAGTATTGAGTGGTTGGAGGGATTTTTAAGCGATTATAGCGGAGCTATTGTTTTAGTATCTCATGACAGATACTTTATGGATAAAATTGTTACAAAGATAGTGGAGCTTAAAGATAAAAGCTTAAGAACTTATCAGGGGAATTATTCAGAGTATGCAAAAAAACAGGAGCATTTAAGATCAGCTTATATTAAGGCTTACGAAAATCAACAAAAAGAAATAAAGCGTCAGGAAGAGATAATAGCGAAACTGAAATCGTTTAACAGAGAAAAGTCCGTAAAAAGAGCGGAAAGCAGAGAAAAACAGCTTGAAAAGGTGGAGAGGATCGAAAAGCTCAATGAAGACGGTATAATTAAGCTTAATTTTGAAACAAACAGATTAAGCTCGGAGAGAGTTTTAACTGTAAATGATTTAGCTAAAAGTTATGAAAACAGAGAAATATTTAAAGATGTGAGCTTTGAAATAAAAAGAGGTGAAAGGGTAGCACTGATTGGGAGTAACGGAGTAGGAAAAACCACAATGTTAAAAATTATTAACGGCTTTATCGACGATTTTAAGGGAGAAATAAGATTTGGAGAAAATTTAGATATTGCTTATTTTGAACAAAATGCAGAGAATATGAACCTTGAAAATAGTATTTTCTATGAAATTTCCGACAGTTTTCCAAGCTATACAAATACCCGAATACGAAATGCTCTGGCGGCGTTTTTGTTTACAGGAGATGATGTTTTTAAAAATATAGGTTCGCTTAGCGGAGGAGAAAGGGGCAGGGTGGCTTTAGTTAAATTAATGCTTTCAGGAGCCAATTTTATTATATTGGATGAGCCTACCAACCATTTGGACATAGCCTCAAAGGAGATACTGGAAACAGCACTTAATTCCTATGAGGGAACGATTTTTTATGTATCACATGACAGATTTTTTATAAACAAGACCGCAAATAGAATATTAAAACTCTCTGAAAACGGTGTGAGCAATTATCTCGGAAACTATGATTATTACATTGAAAAAAGCAGAGAACGGCAAGCAGGCTTATCAATAGATGATTCTGTAAAAATGCCATTTAATGACGGTAGTAGCAAGGAATTATCAAAGGGTGCAAATGACTGGAGGAATGAAAAACAGAAGCAGGCTGATAAAAGAAGGACAGAAAACAGGATAAAAAAGCTGGAGGAGGAGATATTATCCTATGAAAACAGGCTAAAGGAACTTGAAGACTTGCTTATGCAAGATGATATAGCCTCAAACAGTGTTAAATGCCTGGAGATCTCAAAAGAGCACGAGAGAGTTCAGGCACTTTTAGATGATCTTACTGCCGAATGGATTGATATTCAGTCATAGTTCATATACTTACTTTACTTTAAGTCTTATAGATGCTATAATATAGAAGTATTTGGACAGTGTCAAATCTGTATGTTTGTACAAATTTATAAATCAGGAGATAAGAAAATGAGTGAAGCGCTGCAATCAAAGAATTTTATTGAAAACTTTATAGATAAGGATTTAAAAGAGGGGGTTTATGACCGTGTACATACAAGGTTTCCTCCTGAGCCGAACGGTTTTTTACATATAGGACATGCTAAAAGTATAGTATTAAATTCTATGACTGCCAAAAAATATAACGGAAAGTTTAATTTGAGATTTGATGACACAAATCCCACAAAGGAAAAGGTTGAATTTGTGGACTCTATAATTGAGGATGTTAAATGGCTGGGAGCGGATTTTGAGGACAGATTATTTTATGCATCGGATTATTTTGAAAGAATGTATGAATCGGCTGTTACTCTCATAAAAAAGGGCAAAGCATTTGTTTGTGATCTGACAGCAGATGAGATAAGAGAATACCGAGGAACGCTGACTGAGCCCGGGAAAGAAAGTCCATACAGAAACAGATCTGTTGAAGAAAATCTTGATTTATTTGCAAGAATGAGAAATGGTGAGTTTGAAACAGGTACAAAGGTTTTAAGGGCAAAAATAGATATGAAATCTCCTAACATAAATATGAGAGATCCCGTAATCTATAGAATTGCCCATATAGAACACCATAATACAAAGGATAAATGGTGTATCTATCCGATGTATGATTTTGCCCACCCTTTAGAAGACGCATTTGAGGGGATTACACATTCACTGTGTACATTGGAGTTCGAGGATCACAGACCACTATATGAATGGGTGGTAAATGAGGTGGGTTTTGATATGCCGCCCCGCCAGATAGAGTTTGCAAAGATGTATCTTAACAATATTATTACAGGAAAGAGATATATAAAAAAACTGGTAGAAACAAATGTGGTTGACGGTTGGGATGATCCAAGGCTTGCTACTATTGCAGGACTTAGAAGAAAGGGATATACCCCGCAGTCTATAAGGGATTTTGTGGAGATATCCGGTATTTCAAAGGCCAACAGTACCTGTGATGTGGCAGCTCTTGATTATTGCTTAAGAGAGGATTTAAAGTTAAAGTCAAGCAGAATGATGGCAGTGCTTGACCCGATTAAGCTTATAATAGATAACTATGATGAAAATATAACTGAGGAGCTTGAGGCGCCCAATAATCCGGAAAATGAGGCGCTGGGTGTAAGAAAGCTGAGCTTTTCAAGAGAGCTTTATATTGAAAGAGAAGACTTTATGGAGGAGCCGATAAAGAAATATTTCAGAATGTATCCCGGAAATTCCGTAAGGCTTATGTATGCTTATATTGTCACCTGTACCGGTTTCGAAAAAGACGAAAACGGCAATGTAACGGCAGTTCATTGTACCTATGAGCCAGATACAAAGTCCGGTATGCCCAATGCCGGCAGAAAGGTAAAAGGTACTATTCACTGGGTAGACTCAAAAACAGCTGTAAATTTACCTGTCAGGCTGTTTGAGAACATCATTGATGAAGAAAAGGGAGCCTATGATGAAAATGGAGAGCTTAACTTAAATCCCGATTCATTAACACTATGTAACGCATATCTTGAAAAAAGCTTAATGAGTGCAAATGCGTTTGACAGATTTCAATTTGTCAGAAATGGATATTTTTGTGTAGATTTTAAGGACTCAAGTGAAAAAACCCCTGTATTCAACAGAATAGTTTCATTGAAAAGTTCATTTAAGCTGCCTAAGGATTGAACCCGATTAGACGGCTGGTTTTGTATTAGGAGGAAGAGATGAAAAATATTAAAAAAATTACTGAAAATGTTATTTATGTAGGAGCAGGAGACAGGGGGTTAAAGAAGTTTGAAAATGTTTATCCTATCCCAATGGGTATGGCATACAATTCATATATTATTTTAGATGAGAAAATTGCTGTTATGGATACTATTGACTCTGTACTCAGTGATATATATTTTGATAACCTCACAGAGACATTAGATGGCAAAAGTCCGGATTATCTTATCGTTCATCATATGGAGCCTGATCATTGTTATAACATAAAAAGGCTTGTACAATGCTATAAAGATATGAGGATAGTTTGTACTCCCAAGGCTGAAAAAATGATTGGTCAGTTTTTCGGAAATATGTTTAACGACAGAATAATTAAGGTCTCAGAGGGGGATACACTTTCGCTTGGAAAACATAATTTGAGATTTATTCATGCACCGATGGTACATTGGCCGGAGGTTATGTACAGCTATGAGGAAAATGAAAAGATATTATTTTCCGCCGATGCATTTGGTGCTTTCGGTGCAAATAACGGCAATTTGTTTTTAAGTGAGGTCGGTCTTAATGATGATCTGATGGGTGAATATAGAAGATATTATTCCAATATTTGCGGAAAATTCGGCTTGCAGGTAAATAATTCGCTTAAAAAAGTGTCGAGTCTTGAGATTAAATACATCTGTCCTTTACATGGGCATATAATTGATACCGCATTTGATATTTTAATAGATAAGTATACAAAATGGGCTACATATACCGCGGAAGACGATTCAGCACTTATAATATATGGTTCAATGCACGGAAATACTGAAAATGCCGCAAATTATCTGTCTTATGTTCTTGGAAGCATGGGTTGCAGGAATATAAAGGTTTATGATGCTGCGGTTACACATTACTCATATATTGTTTCAGACTGTTTTAAACACAGGAATATAGTGTTTATGTCACCTACCTATAATAATTCCATTTATTTGCCTGTCAGGACGCTGATAGATGATTTGAAACATTTAGGTTTACAAAACAGGAATATATCAATAGTCGAGAACGGCTCTTGGGCTTTCGGGGCAGGAAAGCAGATTAAGGAAGAATTTGATGCCTGCAAAAATATTACCTATGTGGGAGATATTGTAAAAATTACCTCCGTATTAAATGAGGAATCAAAGGCTGCTCTTGATGTTCTGGCGGAGGATATAGCTAAAAATGTGAAAAAACAGCCTGTATTATACTAAAGTTAATTAAACGAAATTATCATAGAATATATATCAAGCCCCTTTTATTTTGACAGGGGCTTGAGCTTTGTAAAAATTGGTTAATTTTCAGATGAATTCAATATTATGTTTTAAAGTAGACACTTAAACTGAAAAAGTAAATACTGGTCGAAACTTGTAATTTATAAATTTTGTAAAATTGATAAAAAGACATTGACAATATATTCAATTTGTGATATGATATATGAGTTGTGAGCGACAAACACAATGCGACAGTGGCGTAGTTGGTAACGCGCGACCTTGCCAAGGTCGAGACCGCGGGTTCGAGTCCCGTCTGTCGCTCTTTTTTGTTTTAAATACAGGCTTATAGGACAAAAAGAGCTGGTAAAAACCGCTGTATACATTGAAATTTCATTGTGTATGGCGGTTTTAAGTTGTTTTAACAAGATATAGGGTGATAAAAAGAGTTGGTAAAATCTTTTAAAACGCTTGGAAATTCAACATGAAATGCTGTTATAGCTTCTTTAGAAATACCCCCCACGAGAATAATCATGTGGAGAGTATTTAATGTGAATAAATTTGAATATTATAAATAATTTTTATTGCTTATAGCTTATTTATTTATGTCCTTTACAAGCGAGTCAACCATTTTATCCATTTCAGGAATATTAGCGTTGCTCATTGAAGAGGTAATTCCTATTTCATTATCTAAAATATTAACCATTTTAAGCTTTTCAAGCTCTTCTCTCATTAAAGCACCGGAACGCGGAGCCCAAGACCCGTTTTCAATAAGGGCAAAGGTTCTTTGTTGAACATTAAGTGCCTGCATATCATAGATATAATCCATCATTTTAGGATAGATCTTAAGATTGTATGTGGGGGATGCAAGCACTATGTGACTGTATTTAAATGTTTCAGAGATTAACTGAGATACATCTGTTGTGGATACATCATAAACCGCCGTATTTGTAATTCCCTTATCGGCAAGCTTTGCGGCAAGAACCTGAGCGACATTTTCCGTGTTTCCGTACATAGAAGCGTAAGCTATCAAAACTCCCTTTACTTCCGGCTCATAGCGGCTCCACTTGTCATATTTATCAATAAAGTAACCAAGATCACTTCTCCATACCGGACCATGCAATGGGCAGATAATCTTAATCGGAACGGTAGCAGCCTTTTTTAGCAATGCCTGAATGTGAGGACCGTATTTTCCAACGATATTGGTGAGATATCTTCTGGCATCATCTAAGAAATCTCTGTCAAAATTCACCTCATCGTTAAAGATTTTTCCGTCCAGAGCACCGAAAGTACCGAATGCGTCTGCACTGAACAATACTCCGTTATAGCTGTCAAATGTAACCATAGCCTCCGGCCAGTGAACCATTTGAGCCATTACAAATGTTACAGTATGCTTTCCGAAACTTTGTGTATCTCCCTCTTTAACTATGATTTCTTTTCCGTCTACATTGAATCCGAATTGATGCATAAACAAAAATGCTTTTTCTGTAGAAATAATCTTTACATCAGGATATCTTATTAAAATTTCTTCAATGGATGCCGCATGATCCGGCTCCATATGGTTAATTACCAGATAATCAAGATTTCTTCCGTTTAATACATGCTTTACATTCTCCAGAAATTGTCTGCAGCCGTCCCAATCTACAGTATCGAATAATACCGTCTTTTCATCAAGCAGCAGATAAGAATTGTAGGATACACCTCTTGGAATAGGGAATATATTTTCAAACAGGTGCAGCCTGTGGTCATTAGCTCCGACCCAGTATAAATCTTCTGTTACATTTCTAACACAATACATATTAAATCCTCCTTGTCAAATGTCAACCTATTGTCTCTATAAAACTATCTTTTCCTTCTCCGCAGTGAGGACAGGTCCACTCCTCCGGAAGATCTTTAAACCTTGTGCCCGGCTTTATTTCATTATCATCATCACCAAATTCGCTGTCATACTCATAACCGCAGCCGCTACATACGTTTAATGTGTGTGGAGCCTTTACCTGTTTAGGAACGGAACGCTTTAATTTTATAAATTCTTTGATCGGTTTTTTATCACCTTTTCCAAGAGCTTCTGCAAGCAGCGGCATAATCTTGTGAATATCACCCACTATACCGTAATCGGCATTTTTAAATATCGGAGCATTAGCATTTTTGTTGATTGCTACTATGGTGCTGGCATCCTTAATACCCTTAAGGTGTTGGATTGCACCGGAGATACCGCAAGCAATGTACAGGTTTCCGCTGAATTTTTGTCCGGACATACCTACATATCTGTCAATCGGAACATATTTTAATGTTTCAGCCACAGGTCTTGAAGATCCGAGAGCGGCACCGGCAGCTTTTGCAAGCTCTTCAGCCACTTTCATATTCTTTTTGTCACCTATTCCCTGGCCTACGGAAACCACTCTTTCAGCCTCACCTATTGGAGTATTTATATCAATACCTTCCGCAAAATTGTAGCCGTCAGCCTTTAATGCAGCCACCAGCTCATCAACCTTTTCTTTATCGGAGCCGTTCTTTATTATTTGATTTTTTCTGGGGCCTGTAACATTCTTTGATTTCTTAACTGTAGCGGCTGCTGCAGGAGCTTTCATTCTTCCTACCAAATTACTTGATATTACCACTCTCATAATCTCTGATGTTCCCTCATAGATAGTAGTAATCTTGGCATCTCTGTAGAACCTTTCTACCGGCATACCTTTCAGATAGCCTGTGCCGCCGTGAATCTGCACCGCATCGTTTACTATCTCAAGTGCTGATTCTGAAGCGTACATTTTCGCCATGGCAGCCTCCATTGAATAAGAAGCATGAGCCTCTTTCAATTCTGCGGCACTGTAGATTAAGAATCTTGCGCAGCGAAGCTTAGTGGCCATATCGGCAAGCTTAAATGAGTTTACCTGCTGGAATGCGATAGGCATACCGAACTGTTCTCTGTCTTTAGCATAAGCCAAAGCCTCTTCAAAAGCACCCTGAGCGATACCCAGAGCCTGAGATGCTATTCCTATTCTGCCTCCGTCAAGTGTAGCCATAGCTATTTTAAAGCCCTCACCCTCTTTTCCGAGCAGATTTTCTTTCGGAACTTTTACATCGTTAAAGATTAATTGGCAGGGAGCGGAGGATCTGATACCCAGCTTGTCATAATGTGTTCCGAATTCAAAGCCTTCCCAGCCTTTTTCTACAATGAATGCGGAAATTCCTTTTACACCTATATCGGGTGTAGTTACCGCAAATATCACATAAGTATCAGCCTCTCCGCCATTTGTTATAAATATTTTTTCACCGTTCAATAAATAATAATCGCCCTTTAGTTCGGCAGTGGTTTCCGTACCGCCGGCATCGGATCCGGCATTCGGTTCCGTTAAGCCGAAAGCACCTATTTTTTCGCCCTTTGCAAGAGGGGTCAGATACTTTTTCTTTTGTTCTTCAGTACCGAAAGCGAATATTGGCCAGGAGCCTAACGATACATGGGCGGACAGGATAACACCGACACCGCCGTCCACTCTTGAAAGCTCTTCAACTGCAATTGCGTAGCTGATTACATCTAAGCCAAGACCGCCATATTCTTTCGGAAACGGTGTTCCGAGAATACCTATTGAGGCTAATTTTTTAACTAATTCCTTTGGAAATTCATTTTCCTGATCCAGTTTAAATGCAATAGGCTTGATTTCTTTTTCAGCGAAAGCTCTGACCTTTGCTCTAAATTCTTCGTGTTCTTTGGTTGTGGTAAATTGCATATTATTCCTCCCTTTCTGTAGAAAAATATAATCT
>JBGZAX010000026.1:0-16025 GCA_041844335.1 Lachnospiraceae bacterium | reverse complement strand
GATATACCTCTCACAGTATTTCAGTCAATAGCTGTAGATGGTATTATAGTCGTAACCTCTCCTCAGAAGCTTGTATCTATGATAGTGACAAAAGCTGTAAAAATGGCTGAAATGATGAATATCAAAATACTTGGAATCGTGGAAAATATGTCTTATTTCAGATGTCCCGATAACGGCAAGGACTATAGGATTTTTGGAGAGAGCCATATTGAGGCTGTTGCCGACATGCATAATTTAAAGGTTTTGGCAAAACTGCCTATTGATCCCAAAATTGCAGATTTATGTGACAACGGTCTTATAGAGCTTATGGATGATAACTATTTTGAAAATGTTGCAAAAATGCTGGAGGCGCTTTAGAATTAGGTAAAATATGAATGAATATATAGAGAGTTCAAAAAAACTGATTGATTTTCTTGACAGTAACCCAAGTCCGTTTCATGCGGTCACAGCTTTGACTAAAATTTATGAAGATGCGGGCTTTATAAGATTAAATGAAAATGAAAGGTATAAGATAGCTCCGGGAAAAAGCTATTTCGTGACAAGAAATCATTCGTCAATAATAGCATTCAGAATCCCGAACAAGGAATATAACGCCTTTAATATAATGGCAACACATTCAGATTCCCCGACATTTAAAATAAAGGCAAACGCTGAAATAGAAGCAGAAAAAAGCTTTATAAAATTAAATATTGAAAAATATGGCGGAATGCTTATGGCTCCGTGGTTCGACAGACCTCTCGGTATAGCAGGCAGAGTATTAGTAAAGAACGGTTCAAAAATAAAGGAAATGCTTTTGCATATAGACAGAAATATTGTGATGATACCGAGCCTTGCCATACACATGAATAGAGAGGCAAACGAGGGATATAAATATAATGCACAGGTTGATTTACTGCCTGTTTTTGCCGAAATTGACAGCAAGATAAGTCTTAATGACATCTTGGCAATGGAATTGAAAATAGATAAAAATGATATTTTGGACACAGACCTTTTCTTGACTAACAGGGTGAAAGGCGGCACTTGGGGCGCTGATAATGAGTTCATTGCAGCAGGGCGTCTTGATGATTTGCAATGTGCCTATTCAGGAGCCGTGAGCTTGACAGACTCAGAAAATGACAATGCAGTTATAGTGAATGCAATCTTTGATAATGAGGAAGTGGGTTCTACAACCAAGCAGGGAGCGGCATCTACATTTTTAAGAGATACACTTATGAGAATAAACATGGCGCTTGGGTTCGATGACGAGAAATATCTGATGGCCATAGCGAAAAGCTTTATGGTGTCCGCCGATAATGCACACGGAGTGCACCCGAATTATGGTGAAAAGGCTGATCCTGTCAACCGCCCCAAATTGAACGGCGGAATAGTAATAAAATACAGTGCCAATCAAAAATACACCACAGATGCGGTATCAGCTGCCATATTTAAAGCTATATGTGAAAGAGCGGAAGTGCCTACACAGATATTTACCAACAGGTCCGATGTCACAGGAGGCTCCACATTAGGGAACATTTCAAACACACAGGTTTCATTAAAAACTGTGGACATCGGGCTTGCACAGTGGGCAATGCACTCTCCTTATGAAAGTGCGGGTATAAAGGATACCTATTATTTGCAAAGGGCAGTTAAGGAATTTTTTGAAACCGATGTGGATTCAATGCTTGATTAAAGTAGCTAAAAGCTCTTTAAAATCCGTTAAAAATGCTGAAAAGTTAATAAGATATTCAAATAAAACCACTGTTATTTAGGGAAAGGAGGTTTAATTATGCTTGAAATAGGCACAAAGGCACCCTTATTTTCATTGCCTGACCAAAATGGAGATATTCATACATTACAGGAATATAGAGGTAAAAAAGTAATTCTTTATTTTTATCCGAAGGATAATACCGCAGGCTGCAGTAAACAGGCTTGCAATTTTTCTGAATTGTACCCTCAGTTCACAGAAAAGGATGCTGTGATAATAGGCATCAGTAAGGATTCTGTGGCATCTCATAAAAAATTTGAAGAAAAATTCAATCTCAGGTTTACCCTTCTATCCGACGAGAAAAAGGAAGTTTTAATCGCCTATGACGTCTGGAAAGAGAAGAAAAACTATGGAAAAATATATATGGGTGTGCTTAGGACAACCTATTTAATAGACGAAAATGGCATTATAATAAAGGGTTTTGATAAGGTAAAGGCTGCCGACAATCCCCTGCAAATGCTGGAGTTATTGTAAAATAATAAAAATCTCAGGGGAAGAAGATGAATGCCAATTCTGATTATAAAACCATAGTACACCCGTTAAAGCCCTTATATGATGAAAACTCGAAAATACTTATTTTAGGAAGCTTTCCCTCTATAAAGACACGTGAGTACGGATTTTTTTACGGGCATAAGCAGAATAGGTTTTGGAGGATATTGTCGGGTGTTTTTGACGAAGAAATAATAGACACTATAGAGCACAAAAGGACGTTTTTGCTCAAGCATAATATAGCGGTGTGGGATTCTATCTACAGCTGTGATATAATAGGCTCAAGCGATGCAAGCATAAAAAATGTGGTGCCTACGAATTTAAAACCTATACTGGACGGCTCAAGGGTGGAGAAGATATTCTGTAACGGAGCTACCGCTCATAAATATTTTCGCATGTTTTCTGAAAAAGCCCTGGGAATAAGGGGGATAAAGCTGCCAAGCTCAAGTCCTGCAAATGCGTCCTATTCTATAGACAGGCTGATAGATGAGTGGAAAATAATAAAATTGGATAACAAAATCTGAAATAAAAAATACTAAATCAAACAGCCGAAATTTTTATTTAAAAAATATTGCACAAAAACTCATATCAAAAATCAATCATGCATTTTATAAAACAATTTTTAACAGTCAGGAGGAAAACAATATGATAATTCAATCAATTCAAAGCAATCACGCAATTTCAATACCTAAAAACCCTTATGAGAATAAAATATCAAGCAATAGCAACTCCGTTCCCACAAAACAAAAGCAGCCGGATTACGACGAGTACATTCCGGAAAATAAACCAAATTTTGATGAAAAAGCTGTAACTGGCTCTTCTACAAAAGACAAACCAAGTATGCATTGCAACTGTAGCGAAAACAATGAACCCCTCGAGGAAATGACAGTGGAAAACGAAAACGATGAATTCCCCGAGGAAAGGGCGGTGGAAAACGAAAACGATGAATCTCCCGAAGAAAGAACGGTGGAAAACGAAGATTCCAATAAAGATGGAGTAAAAAAATGTATTGCCAATACAAACAGAGTGGATAAAGAAATTCAAAAATTAAAAGAAAAGAAAAAGCAAATAAAAAATGAACTCCATTCCAATATTCCGATTGAAAGAAGGAAAGAACTGGAACAACGGCTTAGAAGAATTACACAGGAACTGCAGCAAAAGGATAACGACTTTTACAGACAACAGCATGCAAATTTTAGTAGCTGCTAATTTGCTTTAGTTGAATTAACATCAAACAATAATACTACTACGGTCGGCACTGCTGTGTCGACCTTTTTTTGATGCTTAAGTTTCAATCTATATAAACCTTTATTGTTGCTTCAATTCAACCTCAACGCTTTCTTTATCGAAAATTAAATTTATGATATATACAAGATTGCTTCTAAATCGAATTATATTGCGTTAAAATAGACCGACTTATGCATATATATGTTGTAATTAATAAGATTGAATGATATAATCTCAGTTAGCTGATGCTAATAATTTTATGTTGAGGTGACTATATTGAAAAAAATAAGAACTATAAAGGCTGTTTTTATATCAGCAGCATTATCAATTTTTGCAAGTACATTTTCGGTTCAAATCCATGCCGGAAATATAGGGACTGATTATAATGAAAAAATAGTCAGTTTGCAGGAATTTGCAGGTAGCGATGAAGAGCTTAGAAAAGAGCATGTTTACACGGTTATTTTGAAGGACAACGGTATGTCTGCCGATTCTGTCATTGAAGATTTTTATCAAAAGTTAAATAGCCGACATATTTCGATAAACGAAGTAGCCAGATACTCCAATATTTTTAAAGGAGTGTCACTTAAATTATCTTTGGATGAGGCTTGTATCATTGCCGAAATGGAGGAAACGGAGGAAATAAATCCCGATAAAGCTTATTATCCTCCTCATGAAAAAAATGCAGCCGGAAAAAGAATAAGAAGAGATTTATCGGCACACGAAATTATACATTTGAAAAGAGATATTAAGGAAAATGACGGTAGGGGAACAACGATTGCAATTATTGATTCCGGAGCCGAGCCGTTTCATTCGGACTTTCGCTTAGATGATGAAGTTCTGCCGCAGTATAACGAAAACAGTATAAATACCCTTATTACAAACGAAAATATGAAAGGAAAGTTTTTTAATAAGAAGGTTCCTTTCGGCTATAACTATGCCGACAACAATCAAAATATATCGGAAAATGCATCAGATCACGGAATGCATGTGGCAGGTATTGCGGCGGCAAATCCGGATAAGAATAAAACACAGCTGGCACAGGGCGTGGCCCCCAATGCTCAATTAGCAATTATGAGAGTTTTTGGTTCAGTTCGAAAAGGAGCCAGCTCAAGTTCATATGCCAGAGCACTTGAAGACTGTATAAAGCTTAAAGTCAGCAGTGTAAATATGAGTTTAGGTTTTGGTGCTGGTACTTCGGATATGGAAGATCCTTTATTTATCAGAGCGGTTCAAGCTGCGAAAGCAGCGGGAATTCAGGTGGTTATAGCAGGAGGAAATGATGGCTATTTCGGCTGGGGAAATGGACATCCGTTGGAGGAAAATCCTGATTACGGAGTTACTTCCACACCCGGAGTATTACCGGATGCTTTGACCATAGCATCAATTGAAAATAACATAATAGTTATGAATGCAATGGAGCTTGAGAATAATTCGGAAAAGAAAATTTTTCACGGAGAATTGAATCATGCGGAGTTAATGAAAGAAGATTCCGAATTTTATAGCAATTATCGCGATATCATCGATTGTAAATTTGGAAGAGAAGAAGATTTCGGAACTGAAGATTTGCGAGGAAAAGCTGTACTCATACAAAGAGGAGAAATTTTATTTTCGGAAAAGTTGAATAACGCAAAGAAACACGGAGCGGATTTTGTAATTATTGTTAAAAATGAGGGAGACGGTATTTCGAAATCCATCGAAACGGGGGATGCAAAAATCGTTTCCACCACAATTTCTTATGAGGACGGACAATATTTAAGAGCCAATACTCAACAAAGGATAAGATTGTCTAAGGATACACATCAGGTAATGAATGAACAGAGCGGAAAGCTGTCGGATTTTACCAGTTGGGGACTTACCGCACAAGGGAATTTGAAACCGGATTTGACAGCTCCCGGCGGACAGATTTATTCAACGATTTATGGAAACAGATATGGAACAAAATCAGGTACCAGCATGGCAGCGCCGCATGTTGCGGGAGCTTTATCCGTGATCGATAATGCCAATAAATCCAATCCTTATTTTTTAAGCCTGTCGGGAACCGAAAAACACAGGATGATAAAAAATATCCTGATGAATACGGCTATTCCCCATGTATCAGAGGACAGAACAACTTATTCTTCTCCAAGGCAACAGGGTGCGGGAGTGATGAATATTGACGGAGCCATAAAAGCAAAAGCTGTAGCTTACGGAGAAAACGGAGGCGCAAGTATCAACTTGGGATCTGTCAAGGACTTTGCTTTAATTAAATTGAAGGTAAAAAATATAAGTAATCAGGAGTTGAGTTATACGGATAAAGTATATTTAACGACAGATACCGTTCGTGCAGAAAAATTTGAGCTAAAACCCATCCGACTGGGAACAATTGACGGAAAGAAAAGGGTGCTGCACCCCGATCAGGAAATAGAGATAGAGCATAGAATCGATATCAGTACGTTAAATTTACCTGTTACAAAAAACGGATGTTATTTGGACGGCTTTATAATTTTAAGCTCTGACAACGAAGTTGAGCTCAGTGTTCCGTTTAGCGGTTTTGTCGGAGATTGGAACAACCTTCCCGTTCTGGAAAAGCCGATATATACTTTGTTAAAAGAAGGAAAAAATCCTATATATTTGGATGAAAAATCCAAAGGCTATAAATTGGAGAAGCAGAAAAACCAGCATGGATACGGAGGTCCTGATTATAACTTCACCCATCTTTCCACCTTATGTGATTTAGAATTTCAGGTATTGGGATCCGTCCCGGGAGAACTGCCCGGAGTTTATTATGATGAAGAACATTTGGCAATTTCACCGAATGGAGACGGAAAAAACGATTATGTAGGTTTTACCGGAACATTTTTGCGTACTTACAACAATATGCATATCAATGTATATCCGGAAACGGATTTGAATAACCCTATTTATACCTCTACAACTTCTATAAAAGGAGCGAAAAATTACGGGGATAATGAGAAGAACAAATCAACCTCGTCAGCAGGCTGGTCATGGCATGGAGAACGACAGGCAAATAAAAAAATAGTGGCTGACGGAAACTATGTATATGAAGTATCCGTAAAACCGGCAATAGACTCAGCAGATAGTCAAAAATTGCGGTTCAAGGTAAAAGTGGATACCGTTATGCCGGAAGTTATAAGAAGCGCTTACGATAAAGACAGGAATACTTTTACAATACAAGAAATAAAAGAAAGCGGCTCCGGAATAAGACGTATTTATGTTTCTGCTACAAACGACAATACTGCAAAAAATATTGAAAACAGCAGTAATACTGATGGTGAGTATAAGTTTGTGCTTCCTTCAGGTATGGCATTGAATCAGGCTCGACTGGTAATAGAAGACTGGGCAATGAATCAATATAATTATCCTCTTTCTGACTCAATACGTGACGGAAGAGGTCAGATTATAGTGAGACCTGTTTTGGTAGGAGAAGGCAAATTACCGGATTTTGCCGTTAAAGTATTTAATGAGGCAGGAGTTGAAGTAGATGCTCACTCATTGGAAATAGGCAGTCGGTATAGGGTTGTTATTGAAGTCCGAAATGAAGATTATGAATTGGTTAATAATAAAGAGCAATGGATTACTATTAAAGCAGATTCGCCGACGCAGATATTAAAGGCTGAATTTCAAAAAATTGCTTTTTATAATGCTGCAATTATTGTGAATACTGAATTTCATGATCAGTCAGGGCAGACTGTAAAATACACCGGGCCTATTCGCATTAAAGCGGTGGATACAATCACAAAAAAGGAGTTTGTTTTTGAAAATATCATAACATTATTGCCGAATCAATACGATGCAAAGCTTATGAAAGGAACCTATGATTTAGTAGCGGAAAATGTATTGGAGGGTTGGGTAGCAAAATTGCAGCCCGATAAAATAACGGTGACAGGAAAAATACAGGAATTCGGTCCTACCGGAATTGCCTCCAGAGTAAGTTTTGAAAAAAAAGGAACAGATCAGGAGCCCTCAGATCAAAAATCAGTATTTTTGACAGAAGGATGTACAAGTAAATATAAAGATTATTCCGAAAATAAACCTTTGATTTTCGTATTCACTGTGGAGGAAAACAATAGAGAGTTCAGACGCAGATATAGAGGGACTCAAGATATGAAAACCACATTGCCGGCAGGACTCTATCGCGTAAGTGTGGAAAATGCGGACGGTTATGAATTAAAACGATCGGACAGAAAATTGAATGTGAAATTTTGGGGCAGTACGACATTTTATTTCTCTCTCGAAAAATCAGGCATAGATACAACAAAACTTGAACAGACTATATCTAATGCAATGAGATTGAATGAGAATGAGTATACTCCCGACAGCTGGCGAAACATGAAAGAAAAGTTAAAGGCGGCTGAAACTGTATTATCCAATAAAGAAAGCCAAACCTTGATAGATGAGGCGGAAACTCAGTTAAGGGAAGCGATCTCCTCTTTGCAACGAATCTTAGGCGGCTCAGTGGAAATGGGAGAGCTGAGAATAACAGCATCCTATAATAATGAATATGATTTTAAAAGCAGGCCTATAATCTTTCATTTTACACATAAAGAAACGGGCGCTGTCGTTAATAAGACCTACGGAAGTGCTTCGGATTACAAAGTCGAGCTTCCTACAGGTATCTACAGTGTAAGCATTGATGAGATAGCAGGCTATGAATTCAGACTTGAAACGGAAGATAAAGAAAATTTTGTGGTAAAAAAGAAAGGTCAGGGATTTTTCAGCTATCAAAGTATGATATTCACCATAAAAAGAACAAGCGTACAACCGATGATAAATACACTGAAGCTTGAACAGGCTATATCAGCTGCGAAAAAATTAAATGAGAACGATTATACTCCTGACAGCTGGCGAAACATGAAAGAAAAGTTAAAGGCGGCTGAAGCTGCATTATCCAATAAAGAAAGCCAAACCTTGATAGATGAGGCGGAAACTCAGTTAAGAGAAGCGATCTCCGCTTTACAACGAATCTTAGGCGGTGCAGTGGAAATGGGAGAACTGAGAATAACGGCATCCTATAATAATGAATATGATTTTAAGAGCAAGCCTATAATCTTCCATTTTACACATAAAGAAACAGGTGCTGTCGTTGATAAGACCTACGGAAGTATTTCGGACTACAAATTAGAGCTTCCTACAGGAAACTACAGTATAAGCATCGATGAGATAGCGGGCTATGAATTCAGACTTGAAACGGAAGATAAAGAAAATTTTGTGGTAAAAAAGAAGGGTCAGGGATTTTTCAGCTATCAAAGTATGATATTCACCATAAAAAGAACAATCGTACAGCCGATGATAAATACACTGAATCTTGAACGGGCTATATCAGCTGCTCAAAGATTAAATGAGAACGAGTATACTCCTGACAGCTGGCGAAACATGAAAGAAAAGCTGAAAGCTGCCGAATTGGCGTTATCCGATGGAAAAAGACAGGAATCAATCGATGCTGCAGAAAGAGAGCTGAGTTATGCAATTGACAGTCTGGTAAGGTATACTTATATTCCGACACCGGAGCCTGACAGAATTTTAGAATCTGTTTCTGCTTCGGAAAATGTAAGTTCCTCTTCGAATATATCAAAAGAAGAGGCCAAAAAGGACATGACTGTATTCTTCAATATTCCGAAAAATGTTAAGCTGAAAGGAGGAAGATTATCACTTTCTCCAGCTACAGCCAAGCCCGGAGACCTGATAAAGATAGCGGTATTCCCTGAAAAAGGCTATAAACTGAAAACATTATTGATTGACGGAGAACCGATAGAAAAGAAAAGCTTCATTATGCCCGAACATACAGTGAAAATCGGTGCTGTCTTTGTGAAAAAAATTTATCGCATATCAGTAGAACCTGAAACCGGGGGCGAAGTACTTGGAGCAGGCAAATTTTCGTACGGACAAACAATCACACTGAAGGCTAAGGCAAAAAAAGGCTATGAGTTCGTGCATTGGGAAAATAACGGAAGGAAAATTTCGGAAAAAGCAACTATTAAAGTAAAGAACATTAAGAAAAATACGATATATAGAGCGGTGTTCAAGAAAAAACAGTCTATATGAAAATATCATATTTGAACGAAACCCGGAAAACCGAAGAGAAATAATGAATAAAATTAAAAATGACGAAAAATCAGCAATTAACTTGCTGTCGAAGATTTTCAATGTAAATTTTCATTGACATTTAAGCTTCGAAACTTTATAATGTATACCAACCTATGAGGGAGTAGTTGGCGCATTCAGCGTTGTAAGTCAACATACTGATTTTTATAAATCTGGCTTACATTAAATAACAAGACTCATTTACGGTGTTTTTGCCGTACTTGAGTTTCACTGTAGTATATGGCGGATACCGTAGCGGTATCCGTTTTTATTTTAAATGGCTTTGAAAGGAGAACAAATGAATATTTTTGAACTGATTTTAGTATCTGTGGGATTGTCTATGGATGCCTTTGCCATCTCTATTTGTAAGGGAATGACAATTAGAGAAAAACGTCTGAAAAACAGCTTTATTATTGCCCTTTTCTTTGGAGTATTTCAGAGCTTGATGCCGATTTCAGGTTATTTTTTAGGAAAAAATTTAGGACGTTTTTTGATGTTTAATAAAATTATAGCCTTTGTACTCCTTATGTTTGTGGGAACGAAGATGTTGATTGATGCAATAAAAAAAGGCGGTACCTGCGATGTAAATACCGAAGGGTTGACCTTAAAGGAGCTTATGGTCTTAGCCTTAGCTACCAGCATAGATGCTTTTACGATAGGCGTTAGCCTTGCCCTGCTTAATGCCGATGTTTTGTTTTCAGCAGCTGTAATCGGTATAGTCACTTTTGTTATCTGCTTTTTAGGATCTATAGTAGGAAATGGTTTTAATAGGTTTTTCAAGGGAAAAAGTGAGATATTCGGGGCGGTTATTTTAATTTTAATTGCAATAAAGACAGTCTTTGTATAGCCATGTACTGATAACGCCGAAATGTAAAAATTCGTAAGGCGATGCTTTTAAGCCGCCCTACGAATTTGTTTGAGAATAGTTTATTGATGCCTATTGTCTGTTATTTTGAGTTTACGGCCTATGGTTATTTTTGTTCCGCCGTCCTTACCTTAAATGTAAAATAGAGTATATGTATCAACCAAACCGCCACCATTACCGCTCTGGCTACAGGTATTCTGCTCATAAGAATAAATCCTATTGCAAAAAGCACAGTAACCATAACCATTATCTTAATTTTGGCAGCCTTTGTCATACCCTCACCCTTCACGTATGACTCCAAATTATTTTTATATAATCCGGTGCCTGTAAACCATCTATGCAATCTTTCAGAGCTTTTTCCGAAACATATAAGAGCCAGTAATAAGAACGGAAAACACGGCAAAATAGGCAAAACCGCCCCTACTGCTCCAAGCACTAAGCTTATACATCCAATCACTATAAAAAATATTCTCTTCATTAAAAATTCCTCATTTATCTTAGAATCATATGCTTTAACAAGCTTTTTAACATTGTCAACACTACTTAGCTTACCCGTCCGTTCTCTATACTGTAGCTTCTGTTTACTATTTTCATAGTGGACTGTCTGTGCGACACCAAAACAACGGTTTTTTCAGCTCTTTCTTCTTTTAGTGCCTTCAATATGACTGCCTCATTTAAACTGTCAAGATTACTTGTCGGTTCATCGAGCAGCATTAAAGGTGAATTATGCAAAAATGCTCTGGCAAGACCTATCCTTTGTCTTTCTCCACCAGATATATTAGCTCCAAGCTCCGACACACGGGTTTCATAACCCTTTTCAAGAGAGCTTATAAAATTATGTACTGAGGCTTTTTTTGCTGCCAGCATAATTTCCTCATCTGTCGCATCAAGCTTTGCGATCTTTATATTATTAGCTATGGTGTCATTAAACAAATGTGTATCCTGTGTTACAAAACTTTCGATATTTTTTAATGATTTTGTATTTATTCTGTTGATATCAGTGCCTGAAATACTGATTTCTCCTCCATCCCTTTCCCAAAACCTCATAAGGAGCTTAAGAAATGTGGACTTTCCGGAACCGCTTTTTCCGCTGATTCCCACAATTTCATTTTTTTCAATATCTAAGGAAATCTTATCCAAAATTTTCTCATTATCATAAGAAAATTCCAAAGCACGAGCGAATGCTCCATCAAATTCAACGCAAACCCCATCGGTTATTTCCTCCAATATAGGCTCTTCATCCAATAAATCAAGAACTCTTTTTCCGGAAGCCAAGGTATTTGTAAGAGTGGTTCCAAGCATAGCAAGCGCCACAAAGGGACCGAAGCTGCTCATTAGTGCCATCACAGCCAATACAGCTCCATCAAAGCCTATACTTTTATTATGATACAATGCAATAGCTGTAACAAGCATCGCTATATCAAATAAAAATATAAAGGAGTTGGTAAGTGCAGTATTTATGCCCGTGGCTTTTTTTTGCTCCTCTTCCTCCGATAACAGTTCATCTGTTCTTTGCCTGATCCCGTTCAATCTTTGATTGCCGATACCGAACTGCAAAACCTCTCTGAAACCGTAAAGTCCCTCCAATACATAACTGCTCAAAAGACCCGCCTTATTTCTAAAGTCAGCTCCTGCTCTATTTTGTGATATAAAAAGCGGCATAAAAAATCCTACCGTTAAATATGCCAAAAGAGCTATAAGTCCCAGAATAATATGAAAATGTCCTATAAAAATTACCATAGCCGTTCCAAATAATATGGCGATGATTACGGGAGAAATCGTATGAGCATAGAACACCTCCAAAAGCTCGATATCAGACGTTATTAGAGCTATCAGATTCCCTCTGTCTCTACATTCAAGCTTAGCGGGAGTTAAGCGCCTTAACGCCGCAAACACCTTATCACGGATAATTGCAAGTAACTTAAAAGCAATGAAATGATTACAGCTTTGCTCCGCATATCTTAATATTCCTCTCAAAACGGCTATCACAAACATTATTATAAATATGCTGTTTAAAGATAACCTTACATCTATTCCTGCTATTTTAATTACGGCTAAGCTTCCGAAAACAGTAATAAAACTTGCACACAAATGCCCGATTAGCCCCATTATAATAGCCAGACACATATAAATAATCAAAGGCTTTACTAAAACCGTAAGTCTTGCCATTATTAAAAAGCCGTTTAGTTTATCATTCTTATTGTTTTGCATATCCGTTACCCCACATATCTTTCAAGGCTCTGCTGAGTTTCCCAAAGGTCTGCATAATGCCCGTTGTTTTTTAACAGTTCATTATGAGTGCCGACTTCTGCCAGCCTTGAATTGTCAAGTACGTATATTTTATCCGATTCGACCACATTAGCCAATCTATGGGAAATAATTATCACAGTCTTGCTCTTTGAAAGCTCTCTTGCCTCCCTCATAATAGAATTTTCGCTCTCTACATCAATATTTGAAGTAGCCTCATCAAAGATATAAATATCGCTATCAAATAACAGTGCACGAGCAAGTGCAAGCCTTTGTCTCTGCCCCCCTGAAAGGTTTGAGGCTCTTTCATTAAGCATAGTATCAAGACCGTTTTCGCTTTCAAAGAAACCATTTAGGTTTACTCTTTTTAAAACCTCCCACATTTTACCGTCGTCAGCATTTTCATCAGCTATTTTAAGGTTTTCTCTAACGGTTCCCTTAAACAAAAAGCTGTCGTACCCTATATACACAAGAGCTTTATGCAGGCAGTCGCTTTTAACATTACTAAGCTCTGTCCCGCCTATTTTGCAAGAACCGGTATAATTCTTATTTTTACCTGATAAAATAGATGCCAGTGTAGACTTTCCCGAACCGCTATTTCCTACTATCGCATAGCTTCCTACATTAAATCTTAAATTAAGATCTGATAAAACCTCTTTTTTTCCGTCATAGGAAAAACAAAGATTTTCTAATACAATCTCTCTGTCATTTGCTAAATCCCGTTTTTTATCCTCGTCTTCCGTATCGCTTTCAAATATTTGAAACAGCTTTTTACTCGCAGCCATTCCGTTCATAGCTACGTGAAAAAGGCTACCCATTTGACGCATAGGGATAAAAAAATCAGCCGAAATGAGTATAATAAAAAAGCACTGAGCCATTGATATACTGCCGCTCTTAAGTCCCATTAATGCTGTAAAAATTCCAAGAGCCGCTCCGCCGTAGGCTATTAAGTCCATAATAATAATGGAATTAAGCTGCATACTTAATACCCTCATCGTGATTTTTCTAAATTCCTCCGCCTCCTTATTCATCTCCTGATTTTTATATTCATCGGAATTGTATATTTTAAGTGTGGTAAGACCCTGCAAATTGTCTAAAAAGCTGCTGCCGAGAGAGGTATATTTATTCCAATACTTGGATAAAAGCTTTTTTGCAACAGTCTGTACCAAGGCTATCGCAACAGGTATCATAGGAACACACACCAGTAAAACTATAGCTGTCAGCCTATGAATAGGAAACAGTATTGCAAACAATATGACAGGCGCAGTCATAGAATAGAAAAACTGCGGTAAATACGCAGCAAAATATATCTCCAGCTGCTCTATGCCCTCCGTAGAGAGCTGTGTAAGCTCCGATAAGGTAAACCTTTCGTTATACTTATAAGACAGCTGTATAAGCTTTTTATAAAGCTTACTTCTAAGGGCGGTTTTAACAGCCCTTGACGACAAAAAGCTGACCCTGTTTATTACTATGTTACATAAAAATCTGATACCTATAGTCAGTATAGCAGCCATTATTAAAACCGATATGTTATTACCTATTCCTCTGCTGCTGAAAGCATCAGCTATACTATCAGTCACAACATACATAAATACTGCATTTGCAAACAGTGACAGTATTTGCATAATTACACTTAATAAGATATATCTTTTGCTCTCAGGCACCAGACCTATCAATCTTTTACTAATCAATTCCCTTGTCCTTTCTAAAAATATATTTAGGCTTTTATAGATTACTTAATTATCAAAGTCTAATCAACAACGTGATATGAATTATATATTGGCAACACAAAAAAGTCCATATGTTTTAATGAAATTTTTGTTCATTATGATTTTTTATTGCTTTTAAGATCATTTTATTAGACAATGTTCAATGTTTTAGAGAGATAGAGAACATGACTACGACACCGCTAAATTCAATAAGTACAGTTCATTTACAGAAGCTTTATAAAATAAAATGTCATCTGTCAAGCTCTAATCTATCGGAAATCATATACCTGTATCCGTTCTTATCACAAAAGCTTTTTATGACATTGTTTATTTTTTTATTATCTTTCATATATTCAAGCACAAAGACCTTAAGTCCGTATCTCTTGCATAGACTTAAGTAGTTTTTGAAATACTTTTTTGTATCCCTGTCCTGTGCCGAAAATCCGTTATTTTCAAAATCAATCTTAGTTAATACACTCTCTTGATTAATACCGTAAACTAAAGAAATATCTTCTTTTCTATTGATAAACTCTTTTATAAATTCATCGCCCCCGTTTATTATCACTTTCTTGTCATATTGCTTCAATTCCTTCAATATGGCAATAATAGCGTTATAGACTTTATCGCTGTTATAATGATAATAAACATCGGCATTATCTAAGAAAAACCCGTCTATGCCTTTTTCGTTAAGCTCATAAGCCATATCAGCTATTCTTTTCTGCCATTTATCGGCAGCTATGTCAACCCAATATTCCTCATCCCAGTTCTCATATGGAGATAAAATGATATCTTTATAAGACTTAAAATCATTTCTAAATTCCTCAACGGATCCGATATTAAGGTATGACAGCACTTCTTTATTCCTATTATTATGCAGCTTTTTTACATCACTCTTTGATAAGTAATAAGCGTCCACCACCAAAACATTGTTGTCCTTGCTTTCAAGTACAGCCTTTCTATCCGCTCCTATCATTACATGGTAATCCTTGGCGAAAACAACATTGACAAATAAGGCAAATAAGATAAATAGGTAAAATGATATAAATAATTTTTTCATCTGTTTTTTATAACCCTCAATCCGAAATATAGTCTAAATTTAATCAAAAAACAATATTTATTCTAACACAAAAAAATATGATATTTATGAAATTTGTGTGAAATCAAATTATAAAAATCTGCACAAAATTATGCCACCTTACACCCTATCATAAATATCTTATAAATGGCGGACCTCTCTTAGATGATGAAATACACAAAATCCCTGAAAATGTGTGCTTGACAATCTAAATATTTCATTGTATTATAATTCGTGCGTGTAAGAATGAATTTGTTGCACAATGTGTGTGTAGCTCAGCTGGATAGAGCGTCTGGCTACGGACCAGAAGGTCGCGCGTTCGAATCGTGTCACACACGCTGAAATTTAATAAGGAGAGCATTCCAGCTCTCCTTTTGTGATATTTAGGGTTTTTAAAGGAGGACTTATGATAGAAAATTATTTTTCAGAGGCTCTAAAGGATATGGAAATCCGCTTAAAAGATTTAAACGATAGAATAGATGCTAATAACTCTGCCATAAATCAGTCCTCCTTAAATATAAAAGCATTAAAGGAAAAGCTCGACCCCTCACTTGAGGTGTTTTCACCATTAAAAATAAATATGACACT
>JBGZAX010000025.1:0-2522 GCA_041844335.1 Lachnospiraceae bacterium | reverse complement strand
ATAAATAAATATAAAACTTGGTCAAATACCCACTTTACATTTCTTGGATTTAGTCTTATTATAGACTTACTATACATATAGATGAAATTAAGGAGAACGATGAGGAGGAGCATATTATGTCTAAGACTGCAGCACAATATAATCATAATTTGATAGAAGAAAAATGGATCAAAAATTGGGAGAAAAATCCTATAAATGTTGACGATGGAAAAAAGGAGAAGTATTATTGTCTCGATATGTTCCCTTATCCTTCCGGAAACGGTCTTCACGTAGGACATTGGAGGGGATATGTTATCTCTGATGTTTGGAGCAGATACAAGCTTATGAACAACTATTATATCGTTCATCCTATGGGTTGGGATGCTTTCGGTTTGCCGGCAGAAAATTATGCAATAAAAATGAAAGTGCATCCCGCAAAATCCACACAGGAAAATGTTGATAATATAAAAAAACAGATAAATGATATATCTGCTGTCTATGACTGGGATATGGAGATAAATACAACCGATCCCGATTATTATAAATGGACGCAGTGGATATTTACACAGATGTTTAAAAAAGGTTTGGCATACGAAAAAGAATTTCCAATAAACTGGTGTCCCTCCTGTAAGACGGGTCTTGCAAATGAAGAGGTTGTGGGCGGAGCTTGTGAGCGTTGCGGAACTTCAGTTACAAAGAAAAATCTGAGGCAGTGGATGCTTAAAATCACAGCATATGCTGACAGACTGCTTGATGATTTAAAGGAGCTTGACTGGCCTGAAAAGGTAATCAAGATGCAGACAGAATGGATTGGAAAGAGCCACGGTGCGGAAATTGATTTTAAGATAGAAAAAAGAGATGAGGTTATAAAGGTCTACAGCACAAGACCTGATACACTATGCGGAGCTACCTTTATGGTAATGGCACCGGAGCATGAGCTTGCAAAAATCCTGGCCACTGATGAACAAAAAAAAGCGGTGGAAGATTATATTTTTGCGGCAAGTATCAAGTCTTCCGTTGATAGAATGCAGAGCAAGGAAAAAACGGGTGTATTTACCGGCAGCTATGCCATAAATCCTATGAATGATACATTGGTTCCTATTTGGCTGTCAGACTATGTATTTGCGGACTATGGAACAGGAGCCGTTATGTGTGTTCCCGCCCACGATGAAAGAGATTTTGATTTTGCCAAAAAATTTGATTTGCCTATCGTGCAGGTGGTATCCAAGGACGGCAAGTCCGAAGAGCTTAATGAGGCCTATGCCGGCGACGGAGTAATGGTAAATTCTATGCAGTTTGACGGTATGCCTGTAGAAAAAGCTAAAGGAGCGGTGATCGATTTCCTTGAAAAAAAGGGTGTGGCAAGAAGAACGACCAACTTTAAGTTGCGTGATTGGGTATTTTCGAGGCAGAGATATTGGGGAGAGCCTATACCTATCATTCATTGCCCACACTGCGGAAACGTGCCGGTGCCTGATGAAGATTTACCAGTACTACTTCCCGATGTTGAATCCTATGAACCTACGGGAACCGGAGAATCTCCGCTTGCAAACATTGAAGATTGGGTAAACACCACATGTCCCGTTTGTGGGGCTCCTGCAAAAAGAGAAACCAATACCATGCCGCAATGGGCAGGCTCATCTTGGTATTTCTTAAGATATATTGACAGTAAGAACAGTGAAAAATTGGTGGATCGGAACAAGGCAAACAAATATTTGCCTGTTGATATGTATATCGGAGGTGTTGAGCACGCTGTGCTGCATTTGCTATATGCCAGATTTTATACAAAGTTCCTCAATGATATAGGTGTGCTTGATTTTAAAGAGCCATTCCATAAGCTGTTTAATCAGGGAATGATCACCGGCAAAAACGGTACAAAGATGAGCAAGTCAAAAGGAAATGTGATTTCTCCCGATGATTTGGTGAAGGATTACGGCAGAGATGCTTTAAGAATTTATGAGCTTTTCGTGGGACCTCCTGAGGCAGATGCGGAATGGGATGACAGAGGTATTGACGGAGTTTACAGATTTTTAAATAAGGTTTGGAAACTGGTGAACGCTTATAGGGATAAGAATGATAAGCCGAGCAAAGAATCAGAATATTTAAGAAATAAGTTGATCTGCGATATAACAACAAGACTTGATAATTTCAGCCTTAATACAGTTGTTTCAGGTCTAATGGAATATAACAACAAGATAAATGAATTTGCCAATAAAAATGGAGCTGTGGATATCAGGATATTTGAGGATTTTGTAAGACTTTTAGCTCCGCTTGCTCCGCATATGGCAGAAGAGCTTTGGGAACGTCTGGGACATAAAAATTCCGTATTTGAGGGAGGCTGGCCGACTTATGATGAAAAGGCTATAGTCAAGGATACCTTGAATATTCCGATACAGGTGAACGGCAAGATGAAAGGTATTATAGAGCTTTCGAAAGGCTGTGATAAGGCTACGGCAATTACGTCAGCTAAGGCTGCTATTAAGGATAAACTGTCAGGAGATATAATTAAAGAAATTTTTGTACAGGATAAGATTATTAATTTT
>JBGZAX010000024.1:0-4705 GCA_041844335.1 Lachnospiraceae bacterium | reverse complement strand
TTATGCTTTTCAGTAAAGATCTTGATTAAAAAGATATCAGCTTTCAATAAACGACTTAGGAGACAAATATAAATTAGAAAATGATTAGAGAACAGGATAAAATAAGAAATATAGCCATTATAGCCCATGTAGACCACGGAAAAACAACATTAGTGGATGTAATGCTTAAGCAAAGTGGTCTTTTCCGTGAAAATGAGCAGGTACAGGAGCGAATTATGGACAGCAACCCTCTTGAAAAGGAGCGTGGAATTACAATCCTTTCAAAAAACACCGCCATAAACTACAAGGATATAAAGATAAACATAATCGACACCCCGGGACATGCCGACTTCAGCGGAGAAGTGGAGCGAATACTTAAGATGACTGACGGAGTAATTCTTATAGTCGACTCGCACGAAGGTCCTATGCCTCAAACAAAATTTGTACTCGGAAAGGCATTATCAAACAGTCTTCCGGTGATAGTCTGTGTGAACAAGATAGACAGAGCTGACAGCAGAATAGATGAGGTCGTAGATGAGGTACTGGAGCTTTTGATAAACTTAGGCGCCGATGAAAAGCAGCTTGACTGCCCATTTGTTTTTGCATCTGCAAAGGACGGCTACGCTACACTTGATAAAGATAAAAAAACAGATGATATGACGGATCTTTTTGATACAATAATAGACTATATACCCGCCCCGAAGGGCGATATAAATGCTTCCTGTGCTATGCTTGTGAGTGCCGTTGATTATAGCGAATACGTCGGAAAGCTGGGAATCGGAAAAATTCAGGATGGTATATTAAGGGTCGGAAAGGAATATCTGCTCACCAATCATCACGATGAAACAAAGAGTATAAGGGCAAAGATAGGAAAGCTTTATGAATTCGAAGGCTTAAAAAAGGTTGAGGTTCAAGAGGCATCAGTCGGCTCAATTGTATCCGTCTCAGGCATACATCAAATCTCAATAGGAGATACTCTGTGTGATCTTAGCTCCCCCAGAAGTATAGAATTTCAGCAGATTTCGGAGCCCACGATTTCAATGTATTTTAGAGTAAACGACAGTCCTCTTGCTGGAACCGAGGGAAAATTTTTAACCAGCAGACATATAAAAGACAGGCTCTT
Source organism: Lachnospiraceae bacterium (assembly GCA_041844335.1). Taxonomy (GTDB): domain Bacteria; phylum Bacillota; class Clostridia; order Lachnospirales; family Lachnospiraceae; genus CAUUFM01. Next base: position 3,603 of record JBGZAX010000024.1, on the reverse strand, counting down.
TAAAGAGCTTATCACAGATGTATCGCTGCGCGTGGAAGAAACTGACAGCACCGATATATTTAAGGTCTCGGGAAAAGGCGAGCTGCATCTGTCCATACTCATAGAAAATATGCGTAGAGAGGGGTACGAATTTGCCGTAAGTAAGCCGGAGGTTGTCTATAAAACGGATAAATCGGGAAAAACTCTTGAGCCTATGGAACTTGTATACATAGATGTCCCGGAGGAGTGTGCAGGAACGGTGATTCAAGCCCTGTCGAAAAGAAAGGGCGAACTTCAGGGAATGGCCACCTTAAGTGATGGCAGCACGAGACTTGAAATAAGAATACCCTCTCGCGGTCTGATAGGGTACAGGAGTGAGTTTCTGACGGATACGAAGGGCAACGGTATTATGAACTCCGAATTTGATGATTATGAACCGTTTAAGGGAGATATCACCTACAGAAAGACCGGATCCTTAATAGCACATGAAGACGGTGTCGCCGTGGCATACGGTATATTTAACGCTCAGGAACGAGGGTCTATGTTCATAGTTCCGGGCATAAGGGTATATGCCGGTATGATAGTAGGATCCAACCCGAAATCCGAAGATATTGAGCTTAATGTATGTAAGACCAAGCATCTTACCAATACCAGAGCCTCGGGTTCCGACGATGCCTTAAAGCTCGTACCCGCCACTATTTTAAGTCTTGAGGAGTCTATCGACTTTTTGGAAGCGGACGAGCTTTTAGAGGTCACTCCCAAATCATTAAGGCTACGCAAGAAAATTCTTGACAAAACATTAAGAAAACGAAGCAATATAAAGTAAGGACGATTTCCCATGTTTTTTAATTACTCTGATAAAAATTTAAAAAAAAGCAGAAACAGGCAGCTTAATCTATTTCATAGACTTGAAAACAGACTGATATCTGCCCTGTTTTTGTTATTCTTTGTTCTGCTCTTAGCCGTAATTTCATCAGGAACGGCTCTCAGTCTTGGAATGTTCAGAGCGTTGATTGACAACGCTCCCGACATATCAAAGATTGATGTGTCTCCAAAGGGTTTTTCAACAACCGTGCTTGACAAGAACGGCAAGGAAATTCAGACTCTTGCCGCTCCCAACTCAAACAGAGTTTATGCCACATTGGAGGAGATTCCGCTGTATACCAGAAATGCCTTTATTTCAGTTGAAGATGAAAGGTTCTATAAGCATAACGGCATAGACATACAGGGTATAATGAGAGCCTTTGTAAAGGGAGTAAATCAAAGTTTCAGATTTTCCGAGGGCGGCAGCTCTCTTACTCAACAGCTGCTTAAAAACAACGTGTTTATAGGCTGGGTGGGTGAAACCAACTTTTCAGAAAAACTTAAGCGAAAGGTTCAGGAGCAACACCTTGCAATAATGCTTGAGAAAAGAATGAGTAAGGATCAAATCCTTGAATTCTATCTGAATACAATAAACTTAGGTGCGGGGAGCTACGGAGTGAGAGCAGCCGCATTCAGATATTTCGGAAAAGACATATCAGAGCTTACAATCTCCGAAAGTGCGGTAATAGCCGGTATTTCTAAAAATCCCACCAGTCTTAATCCTATAAGATTTCCTGAAAAAAATGCTGAAAGACGTGAAATCATACTTAATATGATGGAAAGACAAGGCTATATCTCAAGCGAAGAAAAAAAAGAGGCTCTTGAGGATAATGTCTATGACAGAATACAGGATATCGGAAACAATACGAAAAAATCTGATAGAATTTATTCTTATTTTATGGACGAGCTTATAAGCCAGGTTCTAAAGGATCTGCAAACCGAGCTTGGATATTCAGAACAGCAGGCATACTATACGCTATATTCCGGCGGACTTACTATAGAATCCACACAGGATCAGCGCTTACAAAAGATCTGCGATGATATTTTATCAGATGAAAGAAACTATCCCGGAGCGAGCCACAGACTGTCTTATGCTGCAAGCTTTAAGGATAAGAACGGAAAGCAAAAAAACTATTCCACAGAGGACTTAAAACAGTATTTTAAACGCAAAAATCCCTCATTTAATCTAATGTTTCGAACAAAGAATGCCGCAATAGAAAAGGCAAACGAATATACAAGATATTTAAAAGCCAAGCTCAAAAATAAGGAGTTTTTATCCGACAGAATAACCACTACTCTGCAGCCGCAGATTTCACTGACACTTATGAATCACAAAAACGGTAAGGTGCTTGCAATAATAGGAGGCAGAGGTACCAAGGAGGGCAGCCTTACATTAAACAGAGCGACCAGCACCTTAAGACAGCCGGGTTCTGCATTTAAGCCTATAGGAGTGTATGCTCCTGCTATAGACTCCGCAAACTACACGCTGGGAACGGCTATAAATGATGCGCCATACTCATATAAAAACGGTTCAACAGTGAATAATGCCGGAAGAAATTACAGGGGATATATGACGGTTCGTGATGCTATTACATATTCTCAAAACATTCCGGCGGTTAAGACTCTTACCGATATCGGCACTCAATTAGGCTATTCCTATCTCAAAAGCTTCGGCATATCGTCTCTTACACCTGAAGACGCCAATCATCAGGCATTGGCTCTTGGAGGAATTGCCTACGGGGTATCAAATCTTGAGTTGAATGCAGCCTATAGCTCCATAGCTAATGGAGGAGAATATATAAAACCCAGGTTTTACACAAGAATACTGGATCACGATTCAAACGTATTAATAGACCATTCAAAGCCTCAAAAATCTACGGTTATTAAAAAGAGCACCGCCTATCTTTTAACCGATGCTATGCGTGATGTCATAAAACGCGGTACCAGCACTATTTGCCGAGTTCCCAATTTGGACGTTGCCGGAAAATCCGGCAGCACGAACAGCTATAGAGATGTATGGTTTGCAGGCTATTCTCCGTACTATACCTGCACCGTTTGGGCAGGATATGACGATGACAATTACGTTTTGCCTGCCGGAATCTACAGGAATTACCACAAAAGGATATGGCAAAAGGTCATGACTAAAATACACAAGGGTAAGAAAAATAAACCTATAATGAACAAACCGCCGGATATAGTATCGGCAGTGATTTGCAAGAAATCTGGAAAGCTTGCAATAGACAGTCTTTGCTCTGCGGACCCGAGAGGAAGTATGGCATATTCGGAACTGTTTACACAAAATACCCGTCCTGAATCCTATTGCGACAGACACATAAGCGTGGAGCTCTGCTCAAGATCGAAGCTGCCGAAAAGCGAATTCTGTCCGCCGGATAACATAAAATCAGAGATTTTAATGACAAACGTGGACAATGAATCATACGGCACTGCGGATGCTCCGTATATATACAATAAAGATAAGCTCTGCACCATACATAATACAAAAACTGAAAACGAAGAAGAACATGTAAACGACGAAACAACTGAAAACACGGAATAAAAAATAAGGTGGGGAAAAATGATGTGCCCCCCAAAAGTTAGACTTTTTAAACGTAGCAGTTTTATAGCTGCTACGTTGTTTTTTATGCAGCCAAGAGATTGAGCCTGTATTGCACAGGACTCATCCATCCTAGTTTTTCTTTTATTCTTTGTTCATTGTAATACTTAATGTATCGTTCAATTTCTGACTTTAATTCTTCATAA
>JBGZAX010000023.1:0-3001 GCA_041844335.1 Lachnospiraceae bacterium | reverse complement strand
GATAGAGACGATAGCGGTTATACGGTAAAAGGCGAAAAGAATGAGGAGTCCGTGCACGGAATCGTGATTACAGCGTATATTCTTTCCGTTTATATGGGAGACCGAAAAATTGTTACATTAAAAACATACCTTTATGGGTCGTAAAAGGAGTACATAAGCATGGTGATGTGTGATACACGGCTTAGAAAGCGAGGAACTTCACATGTAGAAAGCTTGGATTCGAAGATATATAACAAGAGCCTTGGTTTTAAAGAGAAGAAAAAAGATAAAGGATATATCTTAACAGAGTTGTTATGGTATGCAATGATAAGTGCTTTGTTGATCGGAGCATATATGAATTTTTTGGCACAATCTTTTTCTGTCTATTACAGCTGTATGCACTCTATTGATATATGGCAAAATGCTTATTTTACACGCGATATGGTGACGATGAGACTTCGGTATAGCACAATGAAGCCATATATTGATTACGGAGGAGATGGTCTTAGCACGGGGACTGAGAGTAAGTTTTATTTCCGTTATAGTAATCAACAATTGTATAGAAAGATGAGCGACGGAGATCTCCAGCCCTATACGGGAATCGCTGTAGGGAAGAGAGGGGACGGAATTTTGGTAAGGCGTGATGGAAGGAGCCCTATTTTTTCGAAAGAAGGAGAGAGTTTATACAATTTCAGGTGGCAAATAGGTGACTGGGAAGACAAGAATAGATATCCCGTTTTTGTCAAAGTAATTCCTTATATTTTGTATTATGAATGAAAGTAAATACGCCATAGGAAAGGAGTATAACAATACTGACAAATGCACGGAAAAGAAAAGGAAAATGGCTTTATCTGTATAGGAATTTTGCTATCTATGGGGGTTTTGTTCTTTATGTGGCACAGTGTTCACTATGTTATGTTACAACAGCGTCACATGATTTTGGAAAGAACGCTAAATGCATCCTGCCTCTATGGGGCGGAAGCGGGGTTATCGTGGGCTTGTAAGGGGCTAAGAGAAGGAAAGCTGGAAGAAAAGACATATATATTGCCGGAGCAAGAGTCTTTGGTCATAAAGGTAACTATTTTTTGTTCAGAAAAGAGAGAAATAGAAATAATCAGTACTTGCATGCATACAAACGGAAAAAACGGAGTCCGTCTCAAGATGGAAGGAAGCCTGGGAGAAGAAAACATAGTTATTAAGGCGATATATCCTATGTAGAGGAGGTAAGGGCAGTGAGTAATAAAGAGTACATCGGAATTGCTGTTGATGGGGAATACATAGTGGCGGTTAAGGGGGTTAAGCGTGATAGGGGAATAACAATATCCGGCGCATATAAGATAAATCGAAAAGGCGGAGTAAGGGAGGACTTAAAGCGGTTAGGGGAGAAGTTTCCGCTTAAAAATTTTAGATCTGCCATTGCTATTAAGGGAGAAACACAGACAGAGCTTTTGCGTCTTCCAAAAATGAGCGCGGAGGAAGTTAGGGAGATGCTGAAATGGCAAATAGGAGATTATATTACATGGGAGAAGGATACCTATTATTATGATTTTATGACAATGAAGGGTAGAAATTCTGATAAAAAAATGAATGTTTTTGTAGTGGCTGTCAAGAAAGAGGAGATAAATGCACTGGCCGAAGGTATGACAAACATACAAAGTGCTATTGAGATTATTGATTATTGGCCGGCCCCGATATTACATGTTGTAGAGGACGAAAAAAACTTTAACCTCCTTGTGGTTGAAGAAGGAAAAATAAAGCAGTATCGCTGGTCAGAAGGGGCTTTATTATATAAGCGAATCATAGAGTCAGAAGATCCGGAGGCAGTTATGGAAGATGTGGAAGCATCAGAAGCTGCTTTATTGGAAGAAACCGGCATCAATACCGATAAAATACTGGTATTTGTGAGTAAGGACAGCATTTATAAAAAGGAATGGGAAGCCCTACTTACTTTACATCCTGCTATAAACAAAGTATCCATATGTGTGGAAAGTCAGGTAAAATTCCTTGTCGATATGTCCGAATTAAATTGGAATGTGGCTCTTGGATTAGCCTGCAGGGGTCTAAAAGGAAAAGGCTGAGATAGCGAGGTGTTTATATGAATTTTATTCCTCTTAGCTATGCATGGGGGCAATTTATTAAGAGCATGAAAATATATTTACTGGGTGGGCTGATTATGGCTGTTTTATTATTACTTTGTATGGGGAGTAGAGGATGTAAGGCCTATCAGTTTTACTTGGTAAAGAAAGAAGAATATGATGCATTATCGAATGCCGAAAGCTTTGTTTTGCAAGAAAAAGCATTAAAGTCATATGTCTTGCAAAAGAGGGAAATACAAAATAGGAAGCCTCAAATGCTTACATGGAGACAGCTTCTTCTGATAGGGGCATACCTTTCCCCTGATATAGCTTTAAAGGACATATCCGTCACCGATGATAGGCTTGTCATTAAAGGTAGTGCCATACATGAGAAAGATATAGAAAAGACGATTTACATTTTGGAACAAGCCTGTGAGGGGATGCGATTTTATGAAAATCATAAACAAGATCCGGGACAAAAGATTATGGAGTTTGTTGTGGAGGGAACGAAACAAACTGCTCCTAGAGAATAAAAAATTATTTATCGGCTTTTTTGCGGGCTTCAGTCTCTATGTAGTACTTATGATAACCTTTTTACATTTTGAAAAAACTTGCGAAAATAAAGCCAAAGCAGTGAGTGTTCAATTGGAAGAGAAGAAAAGTATCGAGAGGCAGGCCCATATCATTCAAAGTAGCGAAAGTTATCAGTTATTGGAAGCATTAAGACCGAAGAATCCGACTCTCTGTAAAAAATTATTAATAAACTGTGCAGAGAAGAAGGAATATTGATTACATATATAGGTGAAAATAGGGATAAAGAGGAAAGAGTAAAAATGACTCTTGTGGGAGACTATGTATCTCTGCTAAAAGTATGTTGCGAAATTGAGAAAGAAATTGCTCCTTTATCGATACGTATAATGTCAATTAAGGGGGAGGTAAATGCAATT
>JBGZAX010000022.1:0-3100 GCA_041844335.1 Lachnospiraceae bacterium | reverse complement strand
TATTTTTTTTGCGTTTGAATATGAATATATTAGCGGTATATAACGCTTTGTCCACATTGATTTATGGTGTCTGCTTTGTAATAACGATAAAAAAGCCCAATAATATCGTTTTTAATTTGAGCGTGACGGAAATCCTCATTCAAACTATAGTTACAGCAGCTGCGATAGGCAATTCTTGGGGCTTTTATCTGTTTAATTTTATAGTGATTGTAGTTGCTATTTTTCATGTTTACAGGGTAGGCGGTATAACGGTAAATAAATTCAGCACAGTTTTTTACCCTATTGCTTTGAGTATGCTTTCCTTTTATTGTGCTTACTTTTTATCACAAAATAACACTCCTTTGTATTATGAATTTTTTGATGACAGTAAGCTTAGCAGGTTTTTATATATTTTCAATTCTCTTGTTGTATTTATGATCTTAATTGCCGTCGGCAGACTGTTGTTTAAGAGTATTGATAATTACAGTAAATCTAATAAAATTACCAATCAGCAGCTTAATTCTATGGCGAACACGGATCCGCTGACGGGATTGTTAAACAGAAGAAGTATGGACTACAGAATTCATCTTGCGGTTGAGAAATTTAATAATCAAAAAGAATTTTTCAGCATACTTTTAGGTGACATAGATTTATTCAAAAAGATAAACGATACATATGGTCATTCTGTCGGAGACAAGGTTCTGATAGATGTGTCAAATATAATAAAATCTCAATTAAGAGCTGAGGACTCCGCCGGCAGATGGGGTGGAGAGGAGTTTTTGATTTTACTTTCCGGAGCTGACAAATCCACAGCGGTATCGGTGGCGGAAAGAATCAGAAGAAATGTTGAGGAAAATAGTGTTGTTATAGGAGACGGATTGAAAGTTACGCATCAGATAACAATAGGGGTTGCCACATATAGTAAAAATCTTACAGTGGATGCCTTAATAAGTGAGGCTGATAAAAAACTTTATATGGGTAAAAATTCAGGAAGGAACAGGGTGGTAGTGTGATGAATGATAATTGTATTTTTTGCAAAATTTCAAATGGTGATATTCCGGCTGCAAAGCTTTATGAGGATGATGATTTTTTAATAATTCCTGACATAAATCCAGCCAGTAAGGGACATTGTCTTATAGTGATTAAGGAGCATTATAGAAATATTTTGGAAATTCCTGATGAGCTGCTTGCAAAGGGGCATAGATTGGCAAAAAAACTTGCGGCAAAGCTTTTCGATCTATTTACCTGTGACGGCATAAATATACTTCAGAATAATTTTGAGGCTGCAGGGCAAAGCGTGTTCCATTATCATATACACGTTATTCCGAGATATGAGGGAGATTTTATCGGTCTTAATTGGACGCCAGGTGATATGGACGATAAGGTTTTAGAGATATTGAAAGGAATAAAAATAGATTAAAATAATTAAATATGGAGGATTTTATGGACAGAGACGAACTATTTTTTAACGGAGTTGAAGAAAACGAAGAGTTGGCGGTAATTGATTTGGAGGAGGACGACGGAACTGTAAGAGAGTATGCGGTTTTGGCTATTTTTTCATCTCCGCCGTATACATATGAGTATATGGCTGTCATGGCACTTGATGACTTTGAAAAGGCTGAAGAGGATCAGGAGATAGGTTTTTTAAGATATACCGAGGAAGAGGACGGCTTTGTATTGGACGGAATTGATAACGAGGCGGAATTGCAATTTGTGAGTGATGACTATTTTAGAAGACAAAAAGACTGAAATGAATTTTAAGAATAGAAAATATATTTTATTCGACTTGGACGGAACCTTGACGCAGTCACATGAGGGTATAATAAATGCTATAAAGTATTCTTTAGAAAGGCTTAACATCTATTTTTATTATAAGGGAGGGGAATTTTTTAGAGAGCTGATAGGTCCGCCTCTTGAATACAGCTATAAAATTAAATTTGGACTTAGTGAAGATAAGGCTAATTTAGCTAAAAAATATTTTAGAGAATATTATAATGAAAGAGGTTACATTGAAAATAGGCTTTATGACGGAGTTTATAATATGCTTAAAACGCTGGTAGCCGTTGATAGAAGGATAGTGCTTGCAAGCTCAAAGTCTATGGATCAGGCTATAAAAATTCTAAAGCACTTTGATATTGATGATTTTTTTTATTTTGTCGGAGCAGCCGATGAGGGACATAATCGAAGTGAAAAAAGCGAGGTTATAAAGTATATTCTTGATAACTGCAAGGACATAAATACAGAAAACTGCGTGATGATAGGAGACAGAGTTTTTGATGTGGAGGGTTCCGCAGCTTTCGGTATTGATTGTATTGCGGTAGGATACGGTTATGCCGACAGAAAAGAGCTTAATGATGCCGAGCCTGCTCTTATAGTAGACACGGTATCTGATTTAAAAGATGTTCTGATCTGATATTATCCGAGTTCCCATAAGGGACCTGATGCTGCTGACTTTTTTAACTGACTGATTATAAAGCCTGCGTCCCATTTTTTGTGTGTATTTTCAATACTTATCGGATCGGCTATACTTAATTTGCCCTTTTCATCTATTGAGGTTATCAGAATAAAATGTCCACCCTCCGTGAATTCTCCGCGACCGACAAGTGCAACCACCAGCTTATTATTTTCAAGAGAATTTTTTATGCTGTTTGGGCTTGCACTTATCGCTCTTACCGGAATATTGTATTCGTCGGCACATTTTTTTACAATGTTATGTGTTGAACCTCCTCCATCTATATAGCAGCCCTTTAAATAGGCTATGTCCGCCATTTTGTCAGGAGTAAGATAGTTGTCGGGATCAATAGTATCTATTACCATAGCCATTGTAGTAGGACCGCAGCCTGCAGAGTACATAGGGGTGCTTTTTCCGTATTTATGTTTCGCCCATCTGTAATCGCTTTGATTAAAATAGGTGATTGGACCGAGTCTTGAATTAAGAATTTCCGCATATAGCTGAACCTTGGTTTCACCATTTTTAAGAGGAGTCAGGAGGTTCGATAATATTTTATCGTCAACCTTTACTATTTCAGCCTTTTTTTTTGCCTCTTTTTTTTCTTTTTCTTCAGCTATTTTTCTTATTTTTTCTTCTTTCAAAAGTCGAGCTTGTTTTTCTAAAAATGCC
>JBGZAX010000021.1:0-3936 GCA_041844335.1 Lachnospiraceae bacterium | reverse complement strand
TGATTTTTGATTATAATATATTGGCTACAAGGCTCAGAGAAATAGCTTTTTTGACCAAGGGACTCAGAATAACTCTTATAGACAGCAGAGATGATGAGATAAAACAAAAAAACTTTTGCTATGAGGGCGGAATCAAGCAGTTTGTAGAATATATAAACAAAAAAAAAGGAAGAGCTTTACAGCTCGGTAATATATTGTGAGGGCACAAAGGATGATGTGTATGTAGAAGTGGCTATGCAGCATAATGACAGCTACATGGAAAGTATCTACAGTTTTGTAAATAATATCACTACACCTGAGGGTGGAACTCATTTATCGGGATTTAAAAGTGCCATTACAAAAACATTTAACGATTATGCAAGAAATGCCAAGTATATTAAAGAAAATGAAGAAAACCTTTCAGGAGATGATTTTAGAGAGGGTCTTACTGCCATTATCAGCATAAAAATAGGAAATCCTCAATTTGAAGGGCAGACTAAGCAAAAGCTTGGAAATAGTGAGGCAAGAGGTGCTGTAGATAGCATATTGAGCGAACAGCTGACCATATTTCTTGAACAAAATCCGAGTGTTGCAAGAACCATTATTGAAAAGGCGGTGCTTGCAAGAAATGCAAGAGAGGCTGCAAGAAAGGCGAAGGAGCTTACCAGAAGAAAAACTGCAATGGACGGAATGAGTCTTCCGGGTAAGCTGTCTGATTGCAGGGATAAAAATCCGGATAACTGTGAAATATATTTAGTCGAGGGAGATTCCGCAGGAGGCTCCGCAAAGAAAGCCAGAGACAGTATGACACAGGCCATTTTACCTTTAAGAGGAAAAATTCTTAATGTGGAAAAGGCGAGATTATCAAGGATTTTAGATAATGAAGAAATAAGAGCTATGATTACTGCTTTCGGAACAGGTATTCACGACGAGTTTGATATCAGTAAGCTACGTTATAATAAGATAATTTTAATGGCTGATGCCGATGTTGACGGAGCACATATATGTACTTTACTATTGACGTTTTTATATAGATTTATGCCGGAGCTTATCAAAACGGGTCATATATATATTGCACAGCCTCCATTATTTAAGGTCGAGAAAAAGAAAAAAGCTTATTATGCCTATGATGATGATGAACTGAATTCCATTTTAGAAGAGATAGGAAGAGGTGATGAAAACCTGATTCAAAGATATAAGGGCTTGGGTGAAATGGATCCTATACAGTTATGGGAAACCACCATGGATCCTGAAAGAAGAATATTAAAAAAAGTGGTAATAGATGAAGAGGCGTCAAGTGAATTGGATGTTACATTCACTACATTAATGGGTGATAAGGTAGAGCCTAGACGTGAATTCATAGAAGAAAGAGCTAAATTTGCCAAGAATTTGGATATTTAGGAGGCTTAATTTTGGATAATAATGAAGATGTAAAATTTGATGAAGTAAAAGATGTTGATCTTAGAAAAACAATGGAGGATTCTTACATACAGTATTCAATGTCCGTAATAGCATCAAGGGCTTTGCCGGATATAAGAGACGGTTTAAAGCCCGTTCAAAGAAGAATACTTTATGCTATGAGTGAGCTTAATAACACAGCTGATAAGCCGCATAAAAAATGTGCGAGAATTGTCGGTGAAACAATGGGTAAGTATCATCCGCACGGTGACAGTTCTATTTATGGAACCTTGGTAAATTTAGCTCAGGAGTGGAGTACAAGGTATCCTTTAATAGACGGACACGGAAATTTCGGATCTGAAGACGGCGACAGTCCGGCAGCTATGAGGTATACAGAAGCTCGTTTAAGTAAAATATCTATGGAGATGATGTCCGATATAAATAAGGATACTGTGGATTTTATACCGAATTTTGATGATTCCGAAAAAGAGCCAAATGTGATGCCTGCCGGTTTTCCGAATTTATTAGTAAACGGAACTACCGGTATAGCCGTAGGTATGGCTACAAATATTCCTCCACATAATTTAGGTGAGATAGTATCGGCTGTGGTTAAAATGATAAATGACTATATAGATGATAAGACCACCACTATTGATGATATTTTGAACATTGTAAAGGGGCCCGATTTTCCCACCGGAGCTGAAATAATAGGAAATAGAGGAATAGAAGAGGCATATAGAACAGGCAGAGGAAAGATAAGAGTAAGAGCAAAATCCTCTATAGAAACAAGAAGCAACGGAAAGAGCAATATTATAGTGACAGAGCTTCCTTATATGGTAAATAAGGCGAGGCTCGTTGAAAAAATAGCAGATTTGATAAGAGATAAAAAGCTTGATGGAGCGTTGTCTGTAAGTGATGAGTCCGATAGAGAGGGCATCAGGATAAATATTGATCTTAAAAAGGATGCCAATGCAAACGTTACACTGAATCAATTATATAAACACACTCAAATGCAGGACTCATTTGGTGTGATTATGCTGTCATTGGTAAACGGCGAACCGAAGGTGCTCAATCTTCTTGATATGTTAAGCTTTTATATTAAGCATAGAGAAGAGGTAGTAGAGAGAAGGACAAGGCATGACTTAAAAAAAGCTGAGGATAGGGCACATATTTTAGAGGGCTTACTTATAGCCATTGATAATATTGATGAAATTATAAAAATAATCAGAGAAAGCTATAATGATGCTAAAGAGAAGCTGATGATTAAATTCAGTTTATCAGAGGTTCAGGCTCAGGCTATCTTGGATATGCAATTAAAAAGACTTCAGGGTCTTGAAAAGGAAAAGCTTGAAAACGAGTATAATGAGCTGATGCAAAAAATAGCCTATTTTAATGAGCTTTTATCTGATAAGAAAAAGCTTATGGCATTAATCAGAGATGAAATACAAAAGATTTCCGACAAATATTCTGATATCAGAAGAACCAGTATAGGCTTTGATTATGGAGATATTTCTACGGAGGATTTAATTCCGATAGAGGATATAGTGATTACAAGAACTTCATTGGGCTACATAAAGAGAATGTCCATAGATAATTTTAAGAGTCAAAATAGAGGCGGTAAGGGCATAAAGGGTATGTCCACTATAGAAAATGATTATATAGAAGATCTTCTTTTAACTACAACTCACCATTATATAATGTTCTTTACAAACAAGGGCAGGGTTTACAGGTTAAAGGGTTATGAAATACCTGAATCATCAAGGACGGCACGCGGTACGGCGATAGTTAATTTACTGCAATTACAGCCTGAAGAAAAGATAACTGCTGTCATATCCATTCTTGATTACGATGATGGAGAATTTTTATTTATGGCTACAAAGTACGGTTTAATCAAGAAAACTCAGGTAGAAGATTTTTCTAATGTAAGAAAAACCGGACTTACGGCTATTACCTTAAGAGATGAAGATGAGCTTATAGAGGTGAAGATTACAAACTCAAATAATGATATTTTCTTAGTCACTAAATATGGTCAGTGTATAAGATTTAATGAAAATGATGTAAGACCTACCGGAAGAGCCTCTATGGGAGTTAGAGGAATGAATCTTGATGACGGTGATGAAGTGGTAGGAATGCAAATGGATACACAGGGTGATTATTTGCTGTTTGTATCCGAATTCGGTCTTGGAAAAAGAACGAAAATAGAAGAGTTTTCTGTCCAAAACAGAGGCGGCAAGGGTAACAAATGCTATAAAATCACGGAAAAGACCGGTAATGTGGTAGGCTTTAAGGCGGTAAATGAAAATCAGGAATTAATGATTATAACTACCGAGGGTATAATTATCAGAATGACTTGCGAATCTATTTCGGTGTTTGGGAGAATTACATCAGGTGTCAGACTTATTAATCTGAATGAAGGACATAGGGTCGCAAGTATTGCAAAGGTTGTGGAAACCATGATAGACGGAGAAAATAAGGACAGTTCTTTTGATTTATCTGATAGGTAATATCGTTGTTTTCTAAAACCCTTCTCAATTTTGCAATATATTCGGCATTTGCATC
>JBGZAX010000020.1:0-15488 GCA_041844335.1 Lachnospiraceae bacterium | reverse complement strand
ACTTTAAATAATACGGTAGTTGCACCTCCAAGAATGTTGATTTCATTTATTGAAAATCATTTGCAAGAGGATGGCAGCGTAGTAATTCCTGAGACATTGCGTTCCTATATGGGAGGATTAAGTAAAATAGAAAAAAAGTGAGGTAGCTATGATTCATAGTTATATGAACAGTGTCGGTTTTTCAGACATCAGTTGTTTAAATGATTTGAATGATGTGATAAAACAGATTGTTGAAGAACCTGACAGTGTGTCGGAAACAAAATTTAACTATATAAAATATAGTGAATATCATAAAAATTTTACTGACAGTACAGGAATTGCTGTTTTGGGATATTATAAAAATGAGATAGAAAGTTTTGAAAATTTTGTTTTAGAAACATATTTTCCTTATGTCGTGGCATCTGATATTGCAGTATCGGAGGCTACTGATATCAGTATTGAAAGATTTGCCGATAAATATTCATATCTTGCAATGTTTGATTCTTCTATAATGAATATGATATTGATATTTTTTATTAATAATTTAGGATTTTTAGGGAAAATAGGATTCATTTCCAAAATAAATTTATCAAAATGTGACATAAAAATTTCTGCATTGGCATTTGAGGGAATTATATTATTACCTATTTTTAAAGAAGAAAAATTCGAAGAAGAAAAAAAAGTTCATAACGATAGAAAAAATGTACTTATTGAACGTGCCAAAAGAGGAGATGAGGATGCCATTGAAACCTTGACCTTAGATGACTTGAAAACTCAACAGATGTTATACACAAGGAGTCAAAATGAAGATGTGTTAAGCATTGTTGATACTTATTTTATGCCGGAGGGTTTAGAAAATGATAAATATTCTTTAATGGGTGATATTGTTTCAGTTAAAAAAGAAGTAAATTATGTTACAGAAGAAGAAATATATGTGTTAGATATTTTCAGTAATGATGTATATGTAACAGTTTCGATAAATAAGAAATATTTGACCGGAGAACCGCTTGTTAACAGGAGATTTAGAGGTAGGGTATGGCTACAAGGTATTATAAAAATATAAAAGAAAGTAAAAAATAGGAAATTTTATGGCAGAAATGTATCAAATGTTTAAAATAAGTTAATTTTTATTTAATAATTGTATTGACAACTTAAAAATACTCTGATATAATTACTTTTGCAGTTAACAATTATGTAACAAAATGAGTTGGGAGGTTACACTTTTGAAAATTAAAAGATTTAAGAGTATTTTATCGGGATTGTTCATAAATGTTTTAGTTGCTGTTACCGTATTTTCAAGTTCTGTACAGGTTGGTGCTACAGAATCTAATGATAAAGTAAGAGATATGAAAACAGCCGGAGTATTTGCCGGAGTTGGAAGCTCTATTGGAAGTAATGTTACGGGCTCGGTGGTTTCCTGTATGAGTAAGGGAGGAATATTTGCAGCCATTGAAGATTATGGACATGATGCGGTTGATGCGGAAGAAAAGATCGCCGAATACCTGAGTGCCTATGATAATGTAGCTATTGCAAGAGTTAATGACTATGTAAATGTTCGTGAAAAAAGAGGCGAAGGACATAAAATAGTAGGAAAGCTTTACGATGAGTCTATGGGAAAAATCTTAGAATCAAAAAAAGGCTGGTATAAAATTAAATCCGGTAAGGTTGTCGGTTGGGTGAAGAGCGAATATGTTGTCACAGGAAGTAAGGCAAGAAAGCTTGCAGCTAAGGTGGGCACAAGAGTAGCAAATGTTAAGGCTGTCACACTTAGAGTGAGAAAGAAAGCCAATCAGAATTCACCGGTTCTCACAATGGTTCCTGAGGGTGAAAAGCTTATAATACTTAAGGAGTCAAAGGAATGGGTAAAGGTTCAGATAGATGAGGATATCAAAGGCTGGATTTCAAAAGAATTCGTTACAATAGGTACTGAGTTTAAAAAGGCTGAAACTGTTGTAGAGGAAAGACAAAGAGTTGAAAGAGAACAGGCTGAAAGAGTAGTTGTAGTTAATAATCAGGTTATTGTTCCTGCGAATAATCAAAGAAGAAACAATAACAATAATAGAAAAAATAACAACAGGAATAATAATAATTATTCAGTAAAGAGTAGCGGTTATGGTAAGGGTGTTGATGTTGCAAAGTATGCTTTGAACTTCGTAGGAAATCCTTATGTATATGGTGGAACATCATTAACAAGTGGAACTGACTGTTCAGGATTTGTAATGGGTGTTTATAAGAAATTCGGTGTTTCGTTACCCAGAACATCAGGTTCACAAAGAGGTGTTGGAAAGCTTGTATCTAGCGGATGGAACCCATCAAAGGCAAAGGCAGGAGATATCATTTGCTATAGCGGACATGTCGCAATATATCTCGGTGGTGGAAAGATAGTACATGCATCAAATAGAAGAACAGGCATAAAAATATCAAATAGAGTGGACTATAGACGTGTAGTGAGTGTTAGAAGAGTTTTCTAAATAATAGAATATTGAAGATTTTAATAGGGCGTTTTTAAGCGTCCTATTTTTAATTAAGGAGAAATATGAGACTTAGAAATATTAAGAGAGCGAAGAGTGTAATAGATAACAGTAAATTTGTACTTAAGGATAAAAAAGCTGTAGATAAGTTTTTAAGATCTTGTGGCAGTTTATTTATTGAGATAGGTATGGGAAAAGGAGATTTTATAATTAATAATGCTTTTAACTATAATAATAATTTTTATATAGGTATTGAAAAATATGAAAGTGTAGCTTTAAGGGCTGTTGAAAAGCTTGAAAGTATTGAAAATATTCCTGATAATTTGAGAATTATGTGTATAAATGCCGACTTTTTAGCAGATTATTTTGATGAAGACTCAATTAACGGCATTTATTTAAATTTTTCCGATCCTTGGAGTAAGCATAAACACAAAAATAGAAGGCTCACTTCTGATAATTATTTGTCTTTGTATAAAAAATTGCTAAAAAAAGACGGATTTATTGAGCAAAAGACTGATAATAGGGAGTTTTTTGATTATTCGGTCAGAAGGTTTAAGGAAAATCATTTTAAGCTTAAATATGTGTGCTATGATTTATATAGTGATAATGAACTTTTAGAGAATAATATAGTGACTGAGTATGAAAAAAAGTTTCATTATTTGGGAAACAAAATTAATAAATTGTGTGCTATAGTTTAGTATTTATGTTAAAATATGATTAATAAATTTGTAGAAAAGGATAGTATGTATGGCTAACAGAATAATTAGAGCTACAGCTTGTAATAATGAGATTTTGGTGATTGCCTGTACTTCTTGTGAGGCTGTGAATACGGCAGTAGAATTTCATAATTTATCTGATGTTGCGGCTGCGGCCTTAGGCAGAACCGCTACAATGGCAGCTATGATGGCAACTGCTATGAAAAACAAAGATGATAAGCTCAGTATTTCTATAAATGGTGACGGACCATTAGGACAGATTGTGGTAAGTGCCGATTCTAAGGGACTTGTTAAAGGATATGTTGATAATCCGGATCTTACTTTACCTCTTACATCAGCTAATAAGCTGAATGTGGGGGCTGCTGTGGGCAAGGGCAAATTGAGAGTCATTAAGGGCAATTCCGTAAGTGAACCATATATAGGAGAGGTGGAGCTTCAATCGGGAGAAATAGGAGATGATTTTGCCTATTATTTTGGAATAAGTGAGCAGATTCCTTCCGCTGTAGGTCTTGGTGTATTAATAGAGGATAAAAATACTGTAAAGGTTGCGGGCGGTTTTTTAATTCAGCTTCTTCCGTTTGCAAGTGAGGAAACTATTGAAAAAGTAGAAGAGACAGTCAAAAAAATTCCAAGCGTGACCGATATATTAAAAAAAGATAATACTCCAAATGCCCTGTTAAAGGCACTTTTTAATGATGATATTAAAATTATGGAAGAGAAAACTTTTAGATTTGACTGTGATTGCAGTAGGAAAAGACTTGAAAATGTATTAATAAGTCTTGGAAAAAATGAGCTTGAAGACATAATTAATTCTAAAAAGCCTGTAGATATTCAATGCCATTTTTGCAACACAAACTATCATTTTGAAGTAGATGAGGTCGAAAGATTATTAAATGAGGCTATTTAAGAATAGGAGATTTTAATGAAAAACGGATTGAAATTTTTAAGAGTGGCAATGGTATCAGGATTAAACAGACCGGCTGAGATTGAATTTAATACTAATAATATCATAGACCAAATAAAAAAATGTAATGAAAACAGAGCGAGTGTTGTTATAATGCCAAGACTTTACCTAACCGGAGCTACCTGTGCAGATCTATTTTTTAATAAAAACCTGTTGAATAAAACAAAAGAAGGTTTATTAAAGATAGCAAAGAGCACTGAAAATATGGATATGTTAGTGATTCTGAGTTTTCCTTTGGCATCCGAAAAATTGAGTAATTTGATTTATGATGCAATAGCTCTGATAAACAAAGGTAAGATTTTAAAAATAATCATTCCAGAAGAAAATAAAGGGATGAGAAATTTTTTAAATAAAAGCTTTGATAACAGTGAAGTTATAGATAATGACTTCATATCGGATTGCAAAAGCTTTGAAAGAGTGAGCATAACCGATGAAAAATATTTTCATTTGTTCTTAAATGAAACCGGATTCTCAGTTAAAATGTATGTGGATTTTGCAGATGAGGAAAAGCTTATAAATATAAATAAGGATTATAATAAAAGCCATATAAATATTTTCATGGGAGCTGTTCCGTCAAGAGCAGGAATAAGAAGAATGTTATTAAATAGAATGGCAGCTTTAACTGAGATATCAAACAACTCCTGTATATTTGTGAATGCTCCTGATACGGAGTCCACTACCGATTATGTATTTAACCTCGAACTTTGTGCATCTCAAAGCGGAGAGATATTGGCAAGTAATTTTGATAATGAAGAAAATATGATATTTGCAGATATTGATATATCTTCATTAATGAATATGAATAGTACAAAGGTCGAACACAAGTATTTTTGTCTTTCGGAAAAAACAGAAATTATTATTGATAATTGCCTTAACATAGAAGATACGGATAGAAAATATAATAGAAATCCATATTTGCCGGCTGAAACTGAAAAAAAAGAAGAATACTTGGCTGATATTTTAAATCTGCAATATAAGGGCATTAGAAAAAGACTTAATGCTGCGGGGTTTGAAAAAATAGTAATCGGAATATCCGGAGGATTGGATTCTACTATAGCTCTTTTAAGTACGGTTTACGCATTTTCAAAGATGAAACTTGATTTATCCAATATAATAGCGGTAGAAATGCCAGGATTTGGAAGCAGCAATATCACAAAGAATAACTCCGATTTACTATGTAAGGCTCTGGGTGTTACAACAAAAACTATAGATATTACAAGGGCTGTTTCAATTCATCTGGAGGATATAGGACACGATAAAGAAAATTACGATGTTACCTTTGAAAATGCTCAGGCAAGGTACAGGACATATTTACTGATGGATATTGCAAATGATGAAAAAGCCCTGGTTTTGGGTACCGGAGATCTGTCGGAGATAGCATTGGGTTTTTGTACCTATAATGCAGATCATATGGCAATGTACGGGTTAAATAACTCTCTGCCTAAAACGGTGTTACAGGAGCTTATAAAGAATATAGCCGAAAAATACAGAAAAAATGGCAGAAATGATATTGCAGATGTTTTAATAAGCATATTTAATACTCCTATAAGTCCGGAATTAGTTCCGACAAACGATGAAAGGGAAATAGTTCAAAAAACTGAAGAGATTATAGGACCTTATGAGCTGCACGATTTTTTCCTCTATTATTTTGTAAGATGTAATTACAGTGTAAGGGAGATATTTGAATTGTCCGCCTATACATTTAATGAATACAGTAAGACCGATATTATAAAATATATGAAGATTTTTTATAAGAGATTTTTTAATTCTCAATTTAAAAGATCCTGTTCTTACGATGCCGCCTCTGTTTTAAGTTTTTCACTATCTCCGAGAGGTTGCTTTAATATGCCGTCTGATATGTCAGATGCTTTGTGGCAGAAAGAACTTGAAAAAATAGAAATGGAAATAGGATGATGTTATAGTAAAAGAGATAATCAAAAATGAGAATAAAACTTATAGTAGCTTATGATGGTACCAATTACAGCGGCTTTGCAAAAAATAAGGATGTTGTAACGATTGAAGGAGAGCTGAATAGGGTATTATGTGATTTGACAAAAGAGAATATAGAGGTAATAGGCGCATCAAGAACCGATGCAGGAGTACATGCTTTGGGTAATGTGGCGGTATTTGATACAAACTGTAATATTCCGCCGGAGAGATTCAGAGCTGCTTTAAATACATGGTTGCCAAATGATATAAGAATAATGAAATCGGAAAGGGTGTCTGACAGCTTTCATCCGAGATATACAAATGTGCAAAAAACTTATGAGTACAATATTTACACAGGAGATGTAGAATCTCCTATAGAAAGACTCTATAAATGGCATATTTATAAAAAATTAGATGTGAAAAATATGATAGATGGATCCGGTTATTTGATTGGAAAGCACGATTTTACAAGCTTTTGTTGCATTAATGGAAATCAGGTTAAAGATAAAGTAAGAACTATTAAAAAAATAGATATAATTAGGAAAGACAATGAGCTTATAATCAGGGTTTTAGGAGATGGCTTTCTCTATAATATGGTTCGTATAATAACAGGTACTTTAGTTGATATAGGTTTAGGTAAAATAAAACCTTGTGAAATTAAAAATATCCTGGAGAACAGGGACAGAAGGCTTGCCGGAAGAACAGCTCCGGCTAAGGGCTTATGTTTAGTTGAAATAGAATATTTTTGAATTAAAGCCATATCAGAAGCAATCTTCGTACAACATCTACATTTCTATTTTCTGTTTTTTATTGTCAATTTTTGCTTTTCTTTTCTTGTATTTGTGTAGTGTGCCGGCAGCATGGATAAATAATCCTGAAATAGTTACCAGATAAGGAATTGATGACACAAGATAGGAGCCGGTATTTTGCATACCTGACACCTTGGTTCTTAATGCCTGAGCCAATCCGAATAATAGGCTTGAAAGCATGGCTCCCAACGGCTCACCTCGCCCCATTGCCTCTGCCGCTAAGGCGATAAATCCTCTGCCTGCGATCATTCCCGAGTTGAAGCTTTGAGAATAATACATTGACATAAAGGCGCCACCAAGTCCTGCCAGCATACCTGACAGAGCAAGAGCAATATATTTTATCTTAATTACACTGACACCCACAGATTTTGCCGCATTTTCATCTTCTCCGACAGCTCTTATATTAAGCCCCAGAGGTGTCTTATAAAGAAGAACCCACACCGCAAAGACTGAGATAAATGCAAAATATGTCAAAAATGAGTGACCGCTTAACACCTTGCCTATAAAACCGATGTCCTTTAACAAGGGAATGTTTATGGTAGGAATGAGTGTATGTGTGGAGCTTAATGATGCGGTATTTCCACGTTCTTTAGTAAAGGCATAAAGCAAAAAAACAGTTCCGCCGCCACCGATCATATTAACGGCAATACCTGATAATATAATGTCGGTTTTAAGATTTAAGCTGAAAAATGCCATTATAATACCGATCAAAATACCCACTGTCATAGCGAGAATCATTCCCAAGAACCAAGATTTGAACCAGTATCCGCCTAAGGCGCCGAAAAGAGCTGAAATCATCATTATTCCCTCAAGACCTATATTGGTGACACCGGCTTTTTCGGCTATCAGAGCTGCCAGGGTTGCAAATAATATGGGAGCGGTTATTCTTATTATGGAAAATAGAAAGTCAGGCTGCACCGAAAATTTTAATATCTGAGCTATCATACCTTCATACCTCCTTCTTTTTTCATATTTTCTGAAGTAAGTTCTTCCATAGCGGATTTTACTACCAATTTTTGGCGATATTTAACTAAAAATTGTTCAGCTGCAAAGAATAAGAACATTACAGCCTGTATTATATCAATCATTTCAGACGGTATATCGCAATAGGTACTCATTAATTGGCAGCCCTTATTTAAATATGAGATAAAAAATGCCGCTATGGGAACGAAAATGGGATTGTTTTTGGCTAATATTGCAATCGTTATTCCCTCCCAGCCATATCCCGGCAATTCCTGCCAGGAAAAGCTTGAAAAACGTCCAAGGATTTCTACAGATCCGCCAATACCTGATAAAATGCCGCCTATTACTTGAGATAATACAATTATACTGCCTACTTTGATTCCGGAATATCTTGAAAATTGCTTGTTTATTCCTATCATTCTTATTTGGTAGCCCCATTTTGTCCTATACATAAAAAATGCTACTATAACAGTGAAAATAAGGGCAATTATAAATCCGAATGTCAAATGGGAATTTCCACTTACCAAATTGGGAATTTTTGCGGTTTTTGCAAAATTATGTGTCGTAAGGGCACCCTGACTTCTGTCCGCAAAAACTGAACTTAAAAAGTGCATTACTACATACAATATTACGTAGTTAAGCATAAGTGAAGAAACCATCTCACTTGCATTAAGTTTTATTTTTCCAAGGGCGGGAATCAGCATTATTAAGCCGCAAAATGTGGCTGCAACTGCGACTGAGATTATAGGGTCGAGAAATGTTCCGGTTGTAAAATATATTCCGCTTATCGCACCTAAAAAGCCGCCCAGCATTACACAGCCCTCCGCACCCAAATTAAATTCATTGGCAGAGAACATTACGCAAACGCCAAGACCTGTAAATATTGTAGGAATCATAGCAGCTAAAATGGTATAAAAGCTGTTTAAATTAAAGCCTATAATGCCTTTTTTGAATGAAATCAAGGGGCCCAGCAGAAGATATTTTATAGCTTCAATAGGATTTTCAGAGGTTATAAAGATAAATACGGAAGCGACTGAGAGAGCCACAATTATTGCCATAAAGCCTCTAAATATTTCAAAGAAAAATATTCGTTTATTCTTCATAGCACACTCTCCTTATCTCATCTTCGCTCTGAGATTTTATGCCCAACATAAATTCTCCAAGAGAAACATCATCAAGACCCTTTATATCATCAAAATATGCCACAATACGACCAGAATTGAAGACCATAAGGCTATCTGATAATTGCAAAATTTCATTAAGATCAGCCGATACCAGAAGAACGGCGGCTCCCATTCTGCTTAATTCCACCAGTTTTTTATGTATAAATTCTGCAGCACCGACGTCTATACCCCTTGTCGGTTGATCTGCAATAATAAAGATAGGATTTGAAGAAAACTCTCTAGCTACGACTACCTTTTGTATATTTCCTCCGGACAGCATTTTTATCTGCTGTGCTCTTGATTTACATAGAACCTTGTATTCTTCTATCAGCTTATCACTCGTTTTTTCTATCGCACTCATATTTAATAAGAGACCCTTATTAAATTCTTTTTTATCAAACCTGTCCGATATGAGATTTTCTGAAATGCTTGCATTGCCTGCTATTCCGTAGGTCATTCTGTCTTCAGGAATTAGGGCTGTTTTATTTTCTCTAAGTTTTTTGTGAGACAAATCAAGTGTGTTTATACCGGTTACATTAACCGTGCCGTTTTCACATTTTGACAAATTGAATAAGATTTCTACAAGCTCTTTTTGACCGTTGTTTTCGACACCTGCAATTCCCAATATTTCTCCGGATCTTAGTGAAAATGATACATTATCAAGCATTTTTTTGTTCCATTTGTTGGTATATGTAAGATTTCTTACCTTAACCACCACCTCTTTTGGTTCGGCAAGCGGTTTTTTAAGAGTAAGCTCAACATTTCTGCCCACCATTAGGCGAGAAATTTCTTTTTCCGATATGTCGGCTGTTTCGTAGACTCCCTGAGAAGCACCGTCACGAAGTATGGTTAATCTGTCTGTCAAACTCTTTATCTCTCTGAGTTTATGAGAAATAAATATAATTGTATATCCCTGTTCCTTCAGAGCCTTAAGCTCTTTAAATAATTCATCGGTTTCCTGGGTGGTAAGGACTGCGGTAGGCTCATCTAATATAAGTATTTCAGCTCCTCGTATCAATGCTTTTAAGATCTCTACCTTTTGTTTCATTCCGACCGGAATATCGGCTACCTTTGCTTTTGATTCGACAAATAGATTGTATTTTTTTGAGTTTTCTTCTGTTATCTTGACTGCTGCCTCATAATCCATAAAAATACCGTATTTTTTCGGTACCATTCCAAGGACCATATTTTCAGCTACTGTAAGGCTCGGAACCAGCATAAAATGCTGATGTACCATACCTATTCCTTTTGAAATGGCGATGTCGGGAGAGGTCAGTTTTACCATTTCTCCATTTATTAAAATGTCACCGTTTGTGGGGGTTTCCATGCCGAACAGCATTTTCATAAGTGTCGATTTTCCGGCACCGTTTTCTCCTAATATAGCGTGAATTTCACCCTTTTTAACATCAAAATTTATATTTTTGTTTGCAGCCACTCCGTTTGGATAGATTTTTTCAATATTTTTCATTTGAACCGCATATATTTCTTCCGGCATTGATGAGCCTCCTTTTTAACAAAGAGGGGAGAAGTATTCAGCTTCTCTCCTCTTTACTTATAATAAAATATTTTGCTAATTCAGGCTTATGGCTGCAATGAGTCTCTTAAAATTTCAAGTCCGGTCTTATCCTGTCCAGCTGCCTTTTCTTCGCCGATTGCTGTAGGCACCTCTATTTTTCCGTCAATTATTTCCTGCTGTAATGCTATCAACATATCCTTTGTTTCCTGTGGGAGAACCTTTTCGAAGTTCTTATCCGTTACCACGCCGACACCGTTTTCCTTAAGTCCTAATAATACCAGCTGTCCATAGGGCGCTGTTCCCTTGTCCAATTCGTCAAAGAACCAAATTATGGAATCTCCAACATTTTTTAATCCTGAGGTAATTGTTACAGCCGCAAGTTCAGGAGATAATGTTAATTCCTGATCGGAGTCTACTCCCACGAACCAAGCACTTTTAGTTTCAAGAGCAGCCTCGGCTCCGCCGTTTCCTGCAAGGCCGGCTACGCCCCAGATAACATCACAATTCTTATCCTTAATCATAGACAGTGCAAACTCCTTTGCCGCAGCCACATCATAATAGTTGCTGACATAACGTGTGTCAACCTTTATATCAGGATTTACCTTTTGAGCACCCAATAAGAAACCGTATAAGAAATCATTTATTACAGGTGTATCAACTCCTCCGATAAAGCCTATTGTATTATCAGGATTTACCATATCAATACCCTCAGCCTTTGTAAGAGATGCCGATATGGCACCGATCAGGTACCCAAGCTCATTTTGCTTGTAGTTTATATTGCAAACATTAGGAGCGTTGACTTCTGAATCGTAGATAATATATTTTTGATCCGGATAAGCCTTTGCAGCAGGCTCTAAAAATTCATTCATTTGATAGGTTCCGCAAACTATAACATCGTATTCTCCTGATGAGGATACCTCGTTTAAGGTTTCCTCCCACTTCGGCTTATCGGCATCTGTAGCACCCATCTCAATAGTCTTTAATGTAATTCTACCCGCCTCTTCAAGCCGCTTTAGACCTGATTGAGCGGAATCGAAGAAAGATTTATCACCGAGATTTCCGTTCACCAGATTTACTACATTATATACCTTTGTCTCCGTTTGTCCCTTTTTATTTTCCTCATTGTTTTCAGTTTTGCTCTCTGTATCTGTCGTTTTTGCAGTGGAGGACGTGTCCTCTTTTTTCTGCCCGCAGGCTGCTGAAGAAAATATCATAATGCCTGCCAACAAAAACGGTAAAACTTTTTTAATTTTCATTTCTTTTTCTTCCTTTCTCTTTCTCCCTTTCGTGATTTATTACTATTAAACACAAAAATTGTAAATTAAAAAAGGAACATTGTCAAGCATTTTGCTAAATTAAACAAAAAAAACAAACATCAAGTATAAATTGATGTTTGTTTTTAATATAAGGGTTATATTTTATTTAGCATAATCTACAACTCGTGATTCTCTAATTATATTAACCTTTATTTGTCCGGGATAGTCAAGCTCGTTTTCTATCCTGTTGGATATATCATGTGCCAAAAGCACCATGTCATCATCAGAAATCTTTTCAGGAACAACCATTATCCTTATCTCTCTGCCTGCCTGTATAGCGAATGATTTATCCACAGCCTCAAAGCTGTCGGCTATTTCCTCTAATTGTTTAAGTCTGTTTGTGTAGTTTTCCAATGCCTCTCTTCTGGCACCCGTTCTGGCGGCGGAAATGGAATCTGCAGCTGCGACAAGGCAGGCTATTATAGATTCTGGTTCAACGTCTCCGTGATGTGACGCCACAGAATTAATGACTACGGGATGCTCCTTATATTTGGTACACAAATCTATACCTATTTGAACATGTGAACCCTCTATTTCATGGTCCATAGCCTTTCCTATATCGTGTAAAAGTCCGCTTCTTTTAGCAAGCTTTATATCTTGTCCGGTTTCTGCCGCTAAAAGTCCCGCTAAATTTGCGACCTCTATCGAATGCTTAAGTACATTCTGTCCGAAGCTTGTCCTGTAGTGTAGTCTTCCTAAAATTTTCACAAGCTCCGGTCTTATGCCGTGCAGACCCAAAGTCAGCACTGCATTTTCGCCCTCTTCCTTTATCCTTAGATCCACTTCTTTTCTGGCTTTTTCCACCATTTCTTCTATTCTTGCCGGATGTATTCTGCCGTCAATTATGAGCTTTTCTAGGGCAAGCCTTGCTATTTCACGTCTGATAGGATCAAATGCTGATAATATTACCGCCTCCGGTGTGTCATCAATTATTAAATCAACTCCCGTTATACTTTCAAGAGCTCTAATATTTCTGCCCTCTCTGCCTATTATTCTACCTTTCATATCGTCATTAGGCAGTTCTACGACAGATACCGTGATTTCCGATACGTGATCGGCGGCACATCTTTGTATGGCATTCACAATGTACTCTTTTGCATTTCGATCGGCTTCTTCCTTTGCCTTTGAGTCAAGCTCTTTTATCATAAGAGCCTTTTCATGCTTGATTTCATTTTCCATAGCCTTAAGCAGAAATTCCTTTGCCTCATCCTTGGTCATTTCCGCCAATTTTTCAAGAGCCTCCATTCTTGATTGTAGCAGCTTATCCGCTTCATTTAACTTTTGCTTTAGAGATTCTTCTTTGGCAAGTAAGGCTTTCTCATTTTTTTCTATGGCATCAGTTTTCTTATCAAGCAATTCTTCTTTGTGCTGAACTCTTTGTTCAAAATGTTGTAATTCACCTCTTCGTTCCTTAACCTCTTTTTCAAGCTCGTTTTTGGCTTTGATGTTTTCTTCCTTTGCCTCAAGTAAAGCTTCTTTTTTCTTAGTTTCAGCTATTTTAATAGCGTCATCTATAATATTTCTAGCTTTTTTATCGGCGTTGGCAATTTTTTGTGAATTTGATTTTACAATGCTTGAGTGTGTAACAAAGCCCACTATTATTGCCACAACGATTAATACTGCTATAAATATAAAAATATAAACATAGTTAATCGGCACGAAATTAGCACCTCCTTATTCAATTTTCACTGTACAAATATACCCAGCTATTCTATACCTATATGCTAATTGTGTCAAGTGCGAAAGACAATTGAATGTATCTATTTTACAATTTTTTTATATAAAAAACCTTGTAAAACAGACATTTTGCGGTTTCGTGAAAAAACAAATAAAAAAGCAAAAAAATAAGAGTTCGGCAGCATATAATGGACATATCGAAGCAAAATTATAGCATAGGAATGAAATTTAACAGGCGATGTTAGTGAAAATCGGCTGCATATACAACGTTTCTCAGCAGGACAGCGTTTGTAACGGCACCGACACCCTTAGGAACCGGAGTAATTGCAGTTACCTTGTTTTGGACGTCATCAAAGTCAAAATCTCCGCACATTTTATTGTTTTCGTCGAAATTTACACCGACATCAATTAGGATTTGATTATCGGAAATATAGCTTTGATCTACCATTTTTGCCACACCCATACAGCTGCAGATAATATCTGCATTTTTGGTGTGTCGCTTTATATTTTCGGTTTTACTGTGGCAGATTGTAACTGTGGCATTAAGGTTAGTCAAAAGCAGTGCAAGAGGTTTTCCTACAACGAGACTTCGTCCAAGAATTACGATATTTTTTCCCGATATTTCCACTTTGTAATGCTGCAAAACAGCTATGCAGGCAAGAGCGGTGCAGGGAGCAAAGCCGAATCTGTCACCATTTAAAATAGCCGCCAAGGATTTATCGGTCATACCGTCTATGTCTTTTCGCATAAGTATGCGGTTTCTCACTTTTTCTGAATTAATATATTTGGGAAGAGGTCTAAATAGAAGTATTCCATGTATTTTTCCGTCATCGTTAAGGTCATCTATTATGTAAAGCAGTTCGTCTTCGCTTATGTTTTCCTCCAATTCGACTATTTTATGTTTTATTTCAAGTTCATCACATTTTTTGTTTATGGATTTTTCGTAAGAAATTTCTGAAGGATTCTTGCCTATTCTTATAGTAGCAATGGTTGGAATAATGCCTTTTTGTTTCAGTAAAGATATATTGTTTTTTGTTTCTTCCAGAATACTTTCGGCAACAGCCGCTCCATACAATATGTGTTCCATCATCTCAGCTCCTTTTTTATGTCTTCAGCGATTTTATCAGCTTTTTTAATATATTTATTAAACAGCTCGTCAGCTTTGTTATTTATTTTAAGCTTTTTATCACTATCGGTCATGGCGGAGCTGTTTACAAGAATGTTTACAAGGGCACAGTCAATGGCGGATTTTGCAAGAATTGCGGCACAGGCAACATCTGATAAAAGCATTTTGCCGGTGTACGGTTCTATTTGTTCTATTAAGTCGACTGCCTCACATACTTTTTCAAGAATTTTAATAGGCGGTTCAATCGCTATTGATATGCCCTCTTGAATTTTATGCGGTTTTTCATCCGATTTTGGCAATTTATATGCGGAAAGCAGAATTTGAAAGCATCTTCCATCTTCATCAATTAAGTCAAGCAGCTGTTTTTGTAGCAAATTAGCCCCATTTAACAAGCTTTCAAGCTCTTTTTTTTCTTCGCCCTCTTTTTTGGAAATACTTAAATTTCCTGCCATTTGTCCCAATGCATTTGCGAATGCTCCGACTAATGCAGCCACTGATGCACCTCCGGGGGTAGGGCTGTCAGAGGACAATTTTTCGGTAAATTCTTTACAGGTTAAATCAATCATTTTTTTGCTCATTTATTTTCCACCTCATTTGTAATATTTATATTAAGATTTTTGGCGTAACTATCTATAAGGCTTAGGCTTATGGAATTTATTTTTTTAATTTCCTTGATGTCATCGATAGTAAGGCAGGTTTTCAGATTTAGATTCAGGGTTGTTAAAAGTTTATCTATATTCATATTTTGATATTTTTCGAGCTTGTATTTATCCTCTCTGTATGCTGCCAGCATAGAAATTTTTTCCAGTCTTTCTTTGTTCAGTTGTTCTATTTTTTCGTGATTAAGTTCGTTTTCCTT